>NZ_VCMY01000029.1:0-76516 GCF_005924235.1 Mycobacterium sp. DBP42 | reverse complement strand
GAGGCCGAACGCGCCGGAACCTACCAGCACTGGCTGCATCACTACAATCACCACCGACCCCACACCGGCATCGGCGGAATGACACCAATCGAGCGCCTACGCGTTCACAACCTACCCGTGAAGAACAGCTAGAGCGCCGTCTCGGTCGCCGTGCTGCGAGTGACGTTGTCCAAGCACGGAACGTGCTTCTACAGCTGACGGCCGCGAGCGCGGAGATATCGTAGCGTCGGCAACGTCGTCAGTGGGACTCTGGCAGCCCGGCCGCGCGGCTGACGTAGTTGAGCACTGCCCGCGACAACGGCCTGCTGGCCTTAGCGGCTCAGGGTCACCGCTCAGCTAGCTTCATCGGCGGATCGGCGGATCTTGGAGAAATCAGGATCGCGCTTCTCGACAAAGGCTGCGCGGCCTTCGGCAGCGTCGGGCCCGGTCAGATCGAGGGTGGCCGACAGCCATTCGAGTTCGAGGAATCTTTCCAGCGGTACATCGAGCGCGCCGCGGATCATGCCTTTGGTCAAGCGCAGTGCCTCTGCAGGGCCGCGGGCGAGGGTTGCGGCGAGGTCGGTGGCGACGGTCAGCGCTGCGCCAGGCTCGGCGAGTTGACTGACCAGACCCGCGCCCGCGGCCTGCGGCGCGGTGAGCCGTTCGCCGCTCAACAGCAGCGCCGCGGCCCGGTGCCGGCCCAGCGCACGGGTTAAGAACCAGGCGGCTCCGCAGTCGGGCACTAGGCCGCGCGCCACGAACGGGGCCGCGAACACGGCGTCGCGGGCCGCTACAACCAGGTCGCAGGCTAATGCGAGGCTCCAGCCAGCACCCACCGCGGGCCCCTCGACAGCGGCAAGCACTGGTTTGGGCAACTTGAGCAGCGTGTCGAGCACGCGCTGTCCGACCAGCAACCGCGCCGCGGGCGCGCCGAGCCCCGCTCCGCGGGCCGGGGAGGTCTTGACGTCGCCGCCGGCGGAGAATGTCCCGCCGGCGCCGGTGAGTACCACCGCGCGACAGTTGTCGTCGGCGGCCACCTCATCGATTGCCTCACCCAGCTGGTGCCAGGTTTGCCAACCGAGGGAGTTGCGCGCACCCGGCCGGTTGAGGGTGAGAACCGCGACACCGGGTCGCGGCCGGTCGAACAGCACCTCGGGTTCACTCACTTGCTCGTCCTCCCCGCCGCGGCCAGCCTGCCGTGTGGTGCGGATGGCACAAGACGTTCGTCGCCGCGTAGCAGTGCGGCGAGCGCTGAACGTGCCCCGACCACAGTATCGGCGCCCCGACCGGCAACCGCGGCGCGATACCAGAGGTGCAGCCGCTGATCCCAGGTGAACCCCATACCCCCATGACACTGGATGGCGGCCTCGGCGGCCGCGAGGTAGGCCGCCGAGGCCCACAGGCGGCTGGCCCGAACGTCGCACATCGCGCCGGGCGCGCCCGCGGCGACGTTCCAGGCCGCCTGGTAGACGAGTGAACGGGCTCCCTCCACGCCGCTGGCGGCGTCGGCGAGCCGATGCCGGATCGCCTGGAACGCCCCGATCGGCCGCCCGAACTGCGTTCTCGTAGTGCAGTAGTCCACACTGCGCGCGATCACCTCGGCGCCGCCACCGACCGCCTCCGCATCGAGAAACAGGCTGTACAGCGTCGCGCAGCGCTCCTCAAGCGCCGACAGGCCAGGGTCGGTGTACAGCGCTTCGGCCTCCAGGCGGGTCCGGCGCAGGCGGACATCTGCGACGGGCCGACGCAAGTCCACGCCGGCTGACACGCCGACTTCGACTCCCGCCTGGTCACAGCCCACGAGCGCGAGCCCTGGTACGCCGTCCAGGTCGACCGGCACCACCACCGCCTGAGCGTCGCCGGCGGCGGGAACCCGCGCCAGCACTCCGCTGACCCGAATCCGGTTCGCTTCACGCACGGCGCACAGACGCCGGTGCCGCCACTGCGGCACCCCGTCGCGCCCGGATATGTCCGGAACCGGGGGCGCCGCGGTGATGACGCTGCCGGTGTGCAGTCGTTCGAGCAGCCCGCTCATGCCGGCGGCCTTCGCCAGCGGCATCAGGTAGCCGGCAACCACGTCCACCGGTCCGGGCACGGGGACCGCGCCGAACGCTTCGGCCACGTGCACGCCGCCGACCCAGTCCGCCGGCGCCCCGGTTTCTCCGGTTGCCGCGCCGAAGTGCTCCAACCATCCGGCCGACACCAGCTCCCGCCACGCCGTTGCCCGGTTGTCCCGGGCGGGCTCCCGGATCAAGTCGGGCATCCGCGCCTCGAGAAACTCCCGCAGCGCGGCCCGCAGCATTGCCAGTTCGTCATCGATCCGGTAGTCCATTCCACCCTCTTTCACCGGCGGTCGCTCGGCAGGCCGAGCGCCTTCGCGATCAGGTTGCGCTGGATCTCGCTTGTGCCGCCATAGATCGTTTCGGCGCGGGCAAACAACAACGAGCGGGTCCATTCCGACCACCCGGCACCGGCCGCAGCCACTTCTGGTCCGGCCGCCTCCAGCAGGGTGGCCAGTTGCTTCTGGTGGCTTTCGCTCCACAGAACCTTCGCGATCGGTGCGAGCATCCCTGGCTCGGCTGCATCAGCATCGAGCGCGAATACCCGGCGTACTGTGCTGTCCACCACGCGGGTGCGCACGAACGCGTCGACCAGGGCGTTCTCGGCGCACGCGTCGCGATGGACATCGTCCAGCGCGCTCAGCATCCGCGTCAGTTCACGCGACAGTTGCAGTGACCGCTGGGCCAAGGCGCTGGAGCGTTCCCGAGCCAAGGCGTAGGTGGCGACCGGCCACCCGTCGCCGATCCCGCCGACCACGTCGGCCGCATCGACGACCACGTCATCGAAGAACACCTCGCAGAACTCGCTGGTGCCCGTTAGATTGCGCAGCGGCCTGACGGTGATGCCGGGGCGGTCCATGTGCACCACGACCAACGTCGGGCCGGGCGAGTCGGCAACCTTGACCAGTAGGTAGCACCGCTGCGCGAACAGTGCGTAGGATGTCCACACCTTCTGGCCTGATACGAGCAAGTGGTCTGCCTTGGCAACCGCCCGGGTGGACACCGCCGCCAGGTCGCTGCCGGCCTGGGGTTCGGAGAACCCCTGACACCAGATGTCGTCGTGGCACAGCATCGGGCGCAGATACCGTCTTCGCTGCTCGTCGGTGCCGAATCGCATCAGCGCGGGGGCGAAGATGCCCATGCCGTTGGTGTTCATCGGCTCCGGCGCGCCGGTTTCGACCAGCGTTTCGACGAACGCGAGCTGTGCGTCTACCCCTAGTCCTTGGCCGCCGTACTCCGTGGGCCAATGTGGGGCAAGCCATCCCGCCTCGAACAGGCGCCGGCCCCACTCCCGGCGCATCGCGACGTAGGACTCGTCGTCGCCCGTTCCGACCGGGATGTCACGCCACCGTGGCGGCAGGTTCGCTTCAACCCAGTCTTTGAGCCCGGCTCGGTAGTGCTCGGCGCTTGCGCTCAGCCCCAAATTCACGACTCAGCACCGCCGCTGGCTGGTGCGCACGCCGGTGACCTCTGCGGCGATCATGTTGCGCAGGATCTCGGTGGTGCCCCCGCCGATGCCCATTCCGCGCACGTCGCGGAAGTACCGTTCCATCGGGTAGCGGGTGAGATATCCCTTGTGCCCCAGCAGCTGGATCGCCTCGTTGCACACCCGCACCGCGGCCTCGTTGGCGTACAGCTTGGCCATCGCGGTCTCGCGGATACCCGGGAAACCGGCGACATCGGTGCGCGCGGCGCGCCATAGCAGCAACCGCGCGGCATCCAGCTCGGTTGCCATGTCGGCGATCTTCCACTGGATGCCCTGGAACTCCAGGATCGGGCGGCCGAACTGCTCACGCTCCTTGGCGTATTCGACGGCGTCCTCCAGGGCGGCGCGCGCGACCCCGATCGACATCGCGGCGTTGCCGCACCGCTCGGGATTGAACTGGCGAATCAAAAACGAGGCGCCCTCTTTGGAACCGGGACGCGGTTCGAGGATCACCTGATCGCGGCGCACGGGGGCGTCGGTGAACCGCAGCACCCCCTCGGCCACGCCGCGACCGCCCATCTTCTCCTCGGTTTCGATCGGCGCCAGGCCTTCGACGTCGGCGTCCACCAGCACCGCGCCTATCCCGTCGGGACCGTTGGTCTCGGGCGCGCGACAGAACACCAGAAAGGTGTGCGCCTGCAGCGCGCCGGTGATGTGGCACTTGGCGCCGGTGAGCCGAAAGTCGTCGCCATCGGGGGCTAGTGTCGTGGCCAGCGCGGTGCCGTCCGATCCGGCCTGCGGCTCGGTCATCGCGACGGCGAACCGCCGAGTGCCGTCGACCACCTCGGGCAGGTACTGCTGGCGCTGCTGTTCGCTACCCATCCGGGCGATCACCCGCGGGGGTCCGTTGAGCTGCATCTGGATGGTCAGCGCGCTGGCCATGCAGCCCACCGCCAGCTCCTCGAGGACTAGACAGGCCTCGAACACCCCGAGGCCGCGACCGCCGTACTCGGTCGGCACGGTGAGCCCGGTGAAGCCGTTCTCGCGCAGGATCTGGTAGGAGCGCTCCGGGAATTCCTGGCGGCGGTCCCACTCAGCGGCGTGCGGGCGAAGCTCAGTGCCGGCGATGAGGTGGGCGCGTTCGACGAGTTCCTGTTGCGCGTCGGTGAGCTGGTCGAGCGCCGGGGTGGTCATTGGCACGTCCTTTCGTTCGCGGGAGCCGCGGCGTCAGCGTTGGGGCGCCAGATGAGCGCGATTTCCCAGCTACGAACCGCCATCGACCATCATAAAGTATAACTATTATCAGATAAACACAACATTTTGAAGTAGCGCCCGTGCCGCGGAGCCCGCGAACGCTACGGCTGGCGCGGCTCTACCCAACGTGACGCGGAGTCGCCGACGCGGTCGACCGAGCTGTCTGCGTGACCGCGTTGACCCAGCCGGCGCTGAGGGGCGAGATCGGGCGGTGCCAAGGTTTCGGCCATAAGCAGCACCTGTTGACTGCTGGTGTTGCCATCGCCCGCGAGCTGGCCGCTGGTCCCGGGTCAGTTGCTGTCGTGAACTGACTACGACACGATCGCCGAATGGCATCCAGCCCGGTCGGCGGCAAGACAGTCGAACCGGATCTGCAGTAGGGCTGTGAACCGCACCGGATTCGGCGATGCCGGTGTCTGTTCGCCCTGGAACAAGCATCGTTCGCGCCGAAATCCTTGCGCTGCGGCGATAACTCCGTCACCGTCGTCCGGGCAGCGACTGCCTCACACGGCGAGGCCGATCAAGCGACAGCCGCGCAGGGTTTCACCTGCCAGCTGACAACCTGTCAGCTGACAATCGGTGTCGGCGTATCAATTGCCGTTGGCCGACTCATCCCGAGCCCGCATGGCGTGCGGTGGCGACCGCCGCCTGACCCTCCTGTGCGCCAGACAGGTCGGCGATCTCCGCCCATCTGGCTGCGAGGTGATCATCGGACGGTGGGGACGGGAAGTCCACGCCGCGCGATTCGACGATCCGTACGCGGCTGAAATGGCGACCGTGAACCCGCACGATCTCGGCCGTCAGATCGCATTCCTCGGCGCATAACCAACCGACGGCGGCCGATACCCAGGCTGGGTCGAGGTCGCTGGCATCGTCGAGCAGGCCGACGGTCATCCGGGTCAGCGCGACCGGGGCGACGGCATTGACCCGAATGCCATGGCGGGCACCCTCCAGTGCGAGTGTATGCATCAGTCCGACCACACCAAGCTTTGCGGCCGCGTAGTTGGCTTGTCCGAAGTTGCCGAACAGGCCGGCGCCGGAAGAGGTTACGACGACCCTGCCGTAGCGTTGCTCGCGCAAATGGGGCCAAGCCGCGCGGGTCACAAACGCGGTTCCATCCAGGTGCACCTGGCGGACGGCCTCCCACTGCTGCACAGTCATCTTGTGAAACGTCGCGTCTCGCAGGATGCCCGCGTTGTTGACTACGATGTCTAGCCGGCCGAAGGCCTCGAGCGCGGATTTGACCGCCTCCTTCGCGCCGGTCTCGGAAGCGATGTCGTGGTCATCGGGCACGGCGACACCGCCGGCGGCCCGGATCTCCGCCACGACGTCCTGCGCCGCCGCAGCGTTCGCGCCACCCCCCTCTTTTCTCACCCCAAGGTCATTCGCGACGACCAGCGCGCCCCCCGCCGCCAGGCGTAGAGCATGGCTGCGACCGAGGCCGCGGCCCGCCCCAGTGACGATCGCCACCCGTCCGTCTACTCCTGGCATGAGCCCCGCCCTTCGCCCTTGATCCGTGTCTTGAGGTGCGTTCCGCTTCGCGGCCCACTCGACCCCCAGCCACTACCCAGCGATTGCTACGTCGCGGGCCGGATTCGCAAGACTCAACGAAATAACTATGGATAATCATTACACTATGTACACGGATTGCACGCAAGCTGCCGGACGCCAGTTCATCGGGACTGCACCGCCCGTTAGCTGCTTTCCATGGCGGAAGGAGAGCGCCGATGACCGCGGTGGATCTGCAGAAGAATCTTGTGACACGCGTCAACGTCGGGGACATGCTCACCCGCACCGCGTGGCGGCGCCCCGAGCACGAAGCCGTGGTCGACGGCGAGCGCCGGCTCACCTATCGTGCGTTGAACGCCGCGGTGAATCGGCTGGCCAACGCGCTGGCGACCGCGGGCTACCAGCGGGGTGACGCGCTCGCTCTGGCCTGCGGCAACAGCATCGAGTTCCTTCTCACCTATTACGCGTGCGCCAAGACCGGAGTGGTGTGTGTCCCGATCAACCTCGCTTGGGGCGCGTCTGAGACGGCCTACGTGCTTGAGCATTCCCACACCAAAGGGGTGGTTGTGGAGAGCCAACTGGCCGAACTCGTCGGGGCGGCGTTAGACCGCCTCGAACAACGCAAGGTGACCGATGTGATCGTCGCACCTGGCACCGGCACACAATGGGAATCCGCCGGTTCGCATTGGTGGCGGGCGATGAGCGAGTTCGTCGGCGACGCCTCCGACGCCGAACCGGAATGCTTCGTCGATGACCGCGACGCGATCAGCTACCTCTACACCAGCGGAACGACGTCGGCGCCAAAGGGGGTGGTGAGCAGTCATCTCGCGGTCTACATCGAGTCACTCACGGCCCCCCTGGTGTTGCGGTTCAGCGAGCAGGACCGGTCAGCGGTGATGATGCCGCTGTTTCATACCGCCCAGCTCAACGGGTTCACCACGGGGCTGATGTACGTCGGCGGCACCGCGGTGTTGATGCGTGCGTTCGACCCTGGCGCGCTGATGGCGACCATCGAGGCGGAACGGGTTACCCAGATCTTCGGGCTGCCGATGATGTACCGGGCGATGATGGACCACCCCGACATCGCCAAGCGTGACTTGTCGAGCCTGCGTCTGGCGTTGTATGCGATGGCGCCGATGCCCGACACCGACCTACGCATCGCCATGGAGGTATTCGGCTGTCAGTTCGCGCTCGGTTTTGGCCAGACCGAGATGAACCCGCTGACGACCGTCTTTCCGCCTGAGTATCAGCTCTCGCATGCGGGCTCCGTCGGCCTGCCGGTTCCCAATGTTCAGGTGGGGATCATGGACGACGCCGGCAATCTGCTCCCTCCTGGTGAGGCTGGCGAGATCGTCTATCGCGGCCCGCACGCAATGGAGGGTTACCTGCGCAACCCAGAGGCCACCGCCGAGGCGTTCGCGCACGGTTGGTTTCATTCCGGCGACATCGGACGCTTCGATGCCGACGGACTGCTGTGGTTCGCCGACCGCAAGAAGGACGTGATCAAGACCGGCGGTGAGAACGTGGCCTCCATCGAGGTCGAAAAGGCGCTCTACGACGGGGAGCCCCGAATCCAGGAGGTGGTCGTGGTCGGATTGCCGCACCAGCGATGGACCGAGGCGATCGTGGCGATCGTCACCCCCAAACCGGGTGCCGAGCTCACCGAGGATGACGTGCTGGCTGCGGCGCGCCGCCGGTTGTCGGGGTTCAAGGTCCCGAAGGCGGTGATCTTCACCGACAAGATGCCCCGCACCGCGACGGGCAAAGTGCAAAAGAATGTGCTACGCGACCAGCACCAAGGATATTTCCAGACCTAACCGTCAATCGCTTGCCTTGGGACGCGTCGGAGACAACGCTGGCGGCGGACGCTCCCATATGGTGGCTTGCGCCCGGATGTTAATGGCCGATAACGTGTGATCGTGGGCTGAATGCTCCGCGCCGCATCGCCGGGCCGATCGGTCGGTCGGTCGGTCGGCAGACTGTGCAGTCGACGCCGACGGGTTGCGGCTGCAACGTCGTTCACCGGGTCGTTGGACCGCCGGTAATGCTCAGTTGACAGGAAAGGTGTGTTGGGATGGAGCTTTGCGAAAGTGACGAGCGACGGGATTTGCGGGCGGCGGTGGCGGCGATTGCGCGTTCGTATGGCCATGAGTACTACCTGAGCAAGTCGTTGGCGGGGGAGAAGTCCACAGAGCTGTGGCGGGAGATCGGCAAGCAGGGGTTTTTGGGAGTGAACATTGCCGAGGAGTACGGCGGTGGGGGTGGGGGTATCTACGAGCTGCACGCGGTGGGTGAGGAGTTGGCCGCGGCGGGTTGTCCGCTGTTGATGACGGTGGTATCACCGGCGATCTGCGGCACGATAATTCAGGCGTTTGGCAGCGAGGAACAAAAGCAGCGGTGGCTGCCCGGGATCGCCAGTGGTGACATGATCATGGCGTTTGCGATCACCGAACCGGATGCGGGTTCTAATTCGCACAACATCGCCACGACCGCGACGCGTGACGGCGACGAGTGGGTGCTGCGCGGCACCAAGTACTACATTTCCGGGGTCGATGAGGCCCAGGCGGTCCTGGTGGTGACCCGGACCGGCACCGACGAGCGGGGTCGGGGGCAGCTGTCGCTGGTGGTGGTGCCCACCGACGCTGCCGGGCTCCAGAAGACACTCATCCCGGTGCAGGCAGTCACCCCCGAGAAGCAATTCACGCTGTTTTTCGACGACGTGCGGGTGCCCGCCGAAAACCTGGTCGGGGAGCAGGACGAGGGGCTGCGACAGGTGTTTATGGGGCTGAACCCGGAGCGGATCATGGGCGCGGCGTTGAGCACCGGGATCGGCCGCTACGCGCTGGACAAGGCGTGCGCTTACGCCAGGGAACGCCAGGTCTGGAATACCCCGATCGGCGCGCATCAGGGCGTGGCGCATCCGCTGGCGCATGCCAAGATTCAGGTCGAACTGGCGCGGCTGATGACCCAGCGGGCGGCCGAGTTGCATGACGCCGGGAATTCTGGTGCGGGAGAGGCCGCCAACATGGCGAAGTACGCCGCGGCGGAGGCGGGGATCCTGGCGTTGGATCAGGCGATCCAGACACACGGGGGCAATGGGATGGCCACCGAATACGGGTTGGCAACGCTGTGGGGGCCGGCGCGGCTGATGCGCACCGCGCCGATCAGCCGGGAGATGATCCTCAATTTCGTCGCCCAGCACAGCCTGGGCCTACCCAAGTCCTACTGACGTCGGGGGCGATTCCTGGTGAGCGCATCGGCGACGGCCGCTTTGATGACGTTCGACGGGTTCTTGTACGGGCTGGCGACGTATTGGTATCTGAACGATTGCGAGGTTGTCATGAGTTCGCGTGCCCTTGCCGGCCGTCCCGCCATCGCGGCGGTCGAGGAACTGCGCCCAGGGCGATATCCCGACGAGGACGGGGCGGGCATGCCGGAATTGGTGCTGCGCCGGTTCTTGGAAGGCGCTCAGGTTGGGCCCGACGACGTCGATGGTCTGCTGGTGTGCCCGGCGGGCATGGCCGCGGGGCATGGCGCTGATATCTTCGTCCATGAGCGGCTCAACGACGCCCTGGGGATTCGTCCACGGTTCTGCGAGACGATCAACGCGGGCGGCGCGACCTACACGATCATGCTCTCGCGTGCAGCGCTGGCGATCGGCGCGGGCCTTGCGGACTCGGTGCTGTGCGTCGGGGCGGGCAAGTTTCCCAAGGTGGGCGCGGGCGGCGCAGACGCCATGGCACGCATGATCAGCCACCCCGACTTCGAGTATCCCTATGGCAGCTTCATTCCGGCGCTTTACGCGCTGGCGGCCACCCGGCACATGGCCGAACGTGGTACATCGCGGGACGCCCTGGCGGCGGTTGCGGTTTGCAGCCGCGACTGGGCGCTGCGACACCCCGACGCCCTGATGCGTGACGCCGGCCCGCTCACCATCGAGATGGTGCTGGATTCACGCCCGATCGCGTGGCCGTTCAACCTGCTGGACTGCTCGGTGCCCTGCGAGGGAGGCGCGGCGTTCCTGGTCACGAGCGGTGAGCGGGCTCGCGAACTCACCGAACAGCCCGCATATCTGCTCGGCTTTGGGGAGTTCCACGACCACGGCAACATCAGCCACGCAAGCGACTTCGCCACGATGGGCGCCGGCGTTTCGGCGCGCGCCGCATTCGACATGGCGGGCGTGTCTCCGTCCGATGTGGACCTCGCCGAACTCTACGACGCGTTCACCATCAACCCGATCTTGCTGGTGGAGGAGACCGGCCTGGTCGAGCCGGGCAAAGGAGGCCACTTCTTCCTGGACGGTCGCGGCGCCCCGGGCGGCGATCTGCCGATCAACACCTACGGTGGGTTGCTGTCGTTCGGGCACACCGGCGACGCTTCGGGCATGTCGATGCTCGTCGAGGGGGCACGTCAAGTGATGGGCCAAGCCGAAGGCCGCCAAGTGGACGCCGAGATCGCGCTGGTTCACACCTACGGCGGCGTGATGGCCGACCACTCGACGGTCCTGCTGGGAAGGACACCATGACAACCCCACCGGTTCCCGCGCTGACCGCGAGCACGGCGGTCTACTGGCAGGAAGCGGCCGCGGGCCGGTTCGTGCTGCCACGATGCCGCGCCTGCGGCCGGTTTCACCACCATCCTCGCCGATGGTGTCCGTATTGCTGGGGAACCGATCTGACGTGGGAACAACCCTCGGGGCGAGGGACGGTGCTCACCTACACCGTGGTCTACCAGCCCCCGTCGCCGGCCTTCGCGGTGCCCTACGTGCTGGCCGTCATCGAATTGTCGGAAGGCCCGCGAATGATGGCCAACGTGGTCGACTGTTCGCCGGAGGACGTTGAGGTCGGCACACCGGTCGAGGTCACGTTCGAACCGCGGGGCGAACTCGCGATTCCGCAGTTCCGCCCGATCGGGTCCGCACGCTGATGGGCGTTAATTACGCCGACGCGCTCAGCTACGTGGTCACCGGGCCGGCCGAAGAAGCGGCCGTCTGGGTGGGCCGCGAAGTAACCAGTCGGTCGCCGTTCGCGGTCAACGAAGCCCAAATCGCCTACTTCTGTGCCCTGATAGAGGATGCTGACGAGAATTACTGGGATACTGAGGCCGCGACGACGAGATACGGGGCTCGGATCTCGCCGCCGGGCATGCTCATGGTGTGGGCGTTCCCGCTGCCGTGGAACCCGCGGCGCAAGCCCGAACACGCGCCGGTGCTCGCGCTGGAGGTGCCGCTGCCGGGTACCACGCTGATCAACGTCTCGACAGACAGCCGGTTTTTCGCCCCGATGCGGGTCGGGGACCGGCTCATCTCCACCGAGCGGGTGGAATCGATCTCGGCAGAGAAACGAACCGCACTGGGTGTCGGGCACTTCGTGACCACGCGCAGTGAATGCCGCAACCAGAATGGCACCCTGGTGGCGACCAACGACAACGTGCTGTTCCGCTACGTTGTTGGGGCGGGCGGAACCCCTCAACGACGACCGGGCCCGGCCGAACAACCCCGCGCTGAGCCCGTCGAGGTGTTGCCTGAGGTGACGATGCCGGTCACCGTCACGCGGTGCGTACTAAACGCGGCCGCCACCCGCGACTTCTTCCGTGGTCACCACGACCAGGCCTACGCCAAAGAGCAGGGTGCCCGCGATGTCTACCTGAACACGATGTTCTTCCACGGGTTGGTGGACCGGATCGGCAAGGCGTGGGCCGGCCCGCAGGCATGGCTTGCTCGTCGGCAGTTGCAGATGATGGCCCCGGTGTGCGCTGGCGATACGCTGCGGACCGACGGGCGGGTGCTGGCAGTGAACCAACGCGACACCGCGCGGACAGCCACCGTCGCCGTCGACTGTCACACCGAACACGGACTTTCCGCGCGGTCCCTACTCACTTTCAACCTCGACGGTCTCCGTGCGCGGCGCCTACTGTCTGATCAAGGAGAGACTCGATGAGCAGCTATGACCAGTACCAGCACCTCACGTTCGACCGCCCCAGCGAGGGCGTTCTGCAAGTCACCATCAATCGGCCCGACCGGCTCAATGCCGCCAACAAGCGGTTGCACTGGGAGTTGGGCAAGGTGTGGCTCGACGTCGGCACTGACTCGCAAACTCGGGTCGCCGTTGTCACGGGCGCTGGCAAGGCTTTTTGCGCGGGGGGTGACCTCGACATGGTGCTCGATCAGGCAAACGACTTCTCGCAGATCGTCGAGACAATGGCCGAGGCACGCGACATCGTCTACAACATCGCGAATTGCGACAAACCAATCATCTCGGCGATCAATGGGGTGGCCGTCGGTGCGGGACTGGCGGTAGCTTTGATGGCTGACGTTTCGGTGATAGCCGAGGACGCGCAGCTGACTGACGGCCATCTACGACTCGGGGTTGGCGCCGGCGACCATGCCGCAATCGTCTGGCCCATTCTGTGTGGCCTTGCCAAGGCCAAGTATTATTTGCTGACCGCAGATTTCATTGACGGGAAAGAGGCCGAGCGAATCGGCTTGGTCAGCCTGTGCCGTCCGCCCGAGGAAGTCCTGCCCACCGCCCTTGAAGTGGCTCAAAAGCTGGCTGGTGGCCCGCAGCACGCCGTTAGGTGGACCAAACGGGCGTTGAACCACTGGGTGCGAAACGCGGGTCCGATTTTCGAGGCTTCACTGGCGCTTGAGATGCTGAATTTCTTCGACGTAGATGTGATTGAGGGCGCGTCCGCCATCAAAGATCGCCGCCCTCCGCGGTTTCCTTCCGCAGCTAACCACGAACGTGACGAGGGCTAGGGCCGAGCGCTGAAAAAAACGGTAGCGAAATGTCTGCTGCGCTCGGGCATGAACTGCGGTCCCTGAACGGTGCGCGAACAGCAATCGATGTGTGACTTCAATGCGGTCCCAGGTCAACGCATGCTGATATGGGGCATGTCGCCTGCGATGATCACTAACCGGCTGTTCGAGATTGATTGCCACCAGAAAAGGCGGCTGAACCCTCAGTCGGAGGGCGCGGGCGGCGCCGTGGTCGAAGTAGACGGGATCGGCCTGTCCGGTAACTTTGGCGCAGAAAGCGGAGCCTGCCGGCGTCGATCGTCATGGTCATCTCGGGCAACGCTTCTTTCGTAATACCGCCTCACTACCGGGGCATGTCAACGTGTTTTCTCGTAGAGCGTGACGACCGCGGCCCCGCCGAGACCGATGTTGTGTTGCAGCGCGAGGTTGACGTCCTCCACCTGCCGCTCTGCGGCCTGGCCTCGGAGCTGCCACACCAGCTCGGCACACTGGGCGAGGCCCGTTGCCCCCAGAGGATGCCCTTTGGAGAGCAGCCCGCCGGAGGGGTTGGTCACGACCTGGCCGCCGTAGGTGTTGTCGTCGTCGGTGATGAATCTTTCCGCGGTGCCCTCTGGGGTGAGCCCGAGCGCCTCATAGGTCAGCAGTTCATTGGTGGTGAAGCAGTCGTGCAATTCGACGACCCGGATGTCGATGGGGTCGACCCCGGCTTGTTCGTAGACCTGCCGTGCCGCCGACTGCGCCATGTCATAGCCCACCAGCTTGGCCATGTCGGCGTCGGCGAAGCTGGTGTCGGTGTCGGTGGTCAACGCCTGCGCGGCGATAGCGACCGTGGTGTCGAGGCCGCGGCGGCGGGCGAACTCCTCGCTGCACAGCACCGCGGCCGCCGCTCCGCAGGTGGGCGGGCAACACTGCAACCGGGTCAATGGGCCATAGATATGCGGGGAGGCCAGCACCTCTTCCACTGTCAGGGGATCACGGAACACCGCGTAGGGGTTATTGGCCGCGTGTCGGCGCGCCTTCACCGCGATCTTGGCGAAGGTCTCCGGACGGATTCCGAACCGGTCGGCGTACTGGGCGCCCGCGCCGCCGAACCACAGTGCCGGCATGGGTACCCCGTCGGGGCAGTCTTGCGCTCCGCTGGCGGCCTCGGCGAACCGCGCGAAGGGTGTCGGCCGATCATCCCAGTGCGACTTCAGCGCGCCACGTTGCATCTGCTCGAACCCGAACGCGAGGACGCAGTCTGCAGCACCACCGGCCACCGCCTGGCGAGCTAGCCACAACGCCGAGGAGCCCGTGGCGCAGTTGTTGTTCACGTTGACCACCGGCACGCCCGTCATCCCGACTCGATACAGCGCATTCTGTCCACACGTCGAATCGCCGTAGACATAACCGGCATAGGCCTGCTGCACGTCGGCGAGATCCACACCGGCATCGGCCAGCGCGGCTTTGACAGCGCCTTCTGCCATCACGTCGTAGGGATCACTGTTGCTCGGGGTGGCGAACGGCACCATTCCCACCCCGACCACAAAGCTCCGCCCTGTCATCCGCTCCTCCAGTCGCAAATCGACCCGATGATGTTACTAACCTTTCACTATCCGGTGGCGACTGTCCGGTCTCGCCGGCTCGCACGCGTACACCAACCGTACGGACCGGGAAGTGGCGTTGCGACAGGATCGCAGCCAGGCCGCCCTCCCCATTCTATCCTCATGATGATCCATATGTATAGCTCGGCCCCCATTCTCCCGCAGCTTACTCGCAGCAAACTCAACAGGATCCCTGGCCGCCAGTTTCCTGGGAAGACCGCGGCGCTCGCCGCTCAGGCGCGCCACCTAGAAGCGACCCATAGGCGATGCAGTGGTATCGGCGGCTTCATGGTTTTCGGCTCGCCCACCGAGCGGAATTGCGGATGTCGTCACGTCGTATGTGCTGCCCTCCTCCTAATCCGTCTCTGCACCACGGACACGCTGTTGCTTCTCCTGAGTCCGGTTGGCGCGGGCTGCGCAACTCGGCTCCGGTCTAGTTCGCCGGGACCGAACCGGTGGAAGGCGCCGGTGGCGGGCAGGTGCGCGCAAGCCGAAAGGCTGGCCAGCGGTATCTCATGCAACACAGCATGGGCGGGCAATCTCTGGCAACGATGCAAAGGGGGGTGACGGCAATCACAACGTCCTCTATAGTATCGCCAATGCTTACCAGAAATCGGTGTGCCGGGGACGTGCGAAAGAACGGAGGTGGTCTGATGACGGTGCTGGCTGTGACGCGCACACCTGAGCTACTGGTCATTCACGCAACGCTCAGCGGCCCAGCCGGCCGTCAGCGGCGGTCGGAGGGCGTGGTCAGCGGGAACCCGTCGTGATGGCGTCGCGCGTTCTATTGACCCCGATGCGCGGTGTCGGCGACTTCTTTGCGATGTCGCTAGACACGTTTGTGCAGATGTTCCGCCCGCCGTTCGCGTGGCGTGAGTACCTGAGTCAAACCTGGTTTGTGGCGCGGGTGTCGATGCTGCCGGCACTGATGTTGACGCTGCCGTACTCGGTGCTGTTGGTGTTCATCTTCAGCATTGGTCGTGTCCGGGACGCGGTGTAAATACGGAGCACGGGCGTAGGTTCCGCTTCACGACCTGCAAGTCTGCGAAGAAGGAGTCACGCCCGTGCCTGTTCGAGTATCAGCCGTCGATCGCATCCGCACCAGAATCGATGCCCTATTTGCCGAGGATCGGGAGCTTTCGGAGATCCTTGAAGAGGTTGCCCGGCTGGGCGCTCAACTGTTGATGCAGGCGGCCCTGGAGGCTGAGGTCACCGAGTTCCTCGGTCGCGAACGCTACCAACGCGCTGCTGCCTGTCCCGACGCTAACGGCGGCTCGCGCAACGGGTATCGACAGGTGACGGTGAAAACCACCACTGGGCCGGTTACGTTGGAGCGGCCGAAGCTGCGTGGCACCACCGCAGCGTTTGCGTCGCGGTTGTTCGGCAAGCACGTGACGAGAACCAACGCCTTGGAGACGCTGGTGATTGCCTCGTTCGTACGCGGGTTATCGGTGCGCGACGTGCAGGCCACCCTCGCCGAAACACTTGGCGACCAGGCCGCGATCTCCAAATCCACGGTCTCGGAAGTGTGCAAGGCGATCCGAGCCGAATACCAGGCGTGGGCGCGTCGTCGACTTGACGAGATCACGCTGGATTACCTGTTCTTGGATGCCAGCTTCTTTCGGATGCATCCGGGGTCGCCGGCCGAGCCGGTGCTGGCCGCCTGGGGCATCACCACCGAGGGCAAGCCGGTGTTCGTCGGGTTGGCGCCCGGGACCGGCGAGTCGACCGACGCATGGGCCGACTTCCTGACTGATCTGGGCGATCGCGGCCTGGGTTGTCCACTGTTGGTTGTCTCTGACGGCGCCAAGGGCCTGATCGCAGCCATCGAACAAATTTTCCCAAAAGCGTTGCGGCAGAGATGTCTTATTCATCGACTCCGCAACGTGCTCGCGAAGATTCCCGCCGGGATGCAAGCCGAGGTCCGCGACGGCTACTGGGCCATCTTCGATACCGCCGATCTGACGGTTGAACCGGGGCCTGGGCTCGTTGAGATCATCGACAAGCGGATCGAGGCGTTCGCCGCCAAATACTTCGACCTCTATCCGGCGGCGATGCGCATTCTGCTCACCGACAAAGCTGGGTTGACTGCCTATCTGCGGTTCCCGGTCGAACACCATGGGCGCGTTCGACATTCGAATTTTATTGAGCGCTCCTTTGGGGAGACCAAGCGTCGGACCAAGGTCATCGGCCGATTCCCCGGCGAGACCAGCGCCGTTAGCCTGGTATGGGCGGTGCTCGACCGGGCCTCGGCCGGTTGGCGCGGGCTGTCCATGACACCGGTCGGTACCCGATTGCTGCACGACCTACGTCGATCGCTGCTGGACCCACCCCGTGAACTGCGGCTGACACCGTCCACCACGAGTAACGGCACCAACCCCGCAGATCCCATCTCGGCCACCGCGTAACAACTCCGTGTCGCTTTGGCAGGCTCAGTTTCGGTGACGGCTGGCGGTGACCAGGTCGATCGGTGGGATGTAGCCGGTGATGCTGTTGATGGTGCGATGCAGGCCGTGGTGCAGCGCGTCGATGTCGCAGCGGGCCAGGCCGCCAGCGGTGGCGATGACGTGTTCGGTGGTGAACGCCAGGTCGTTGATCGTGCCCAGGATGCGGCGGTCGGCGGTCTTGGCCACGGCCACCTGCTGGGGATCAAGATCGCCGAGCGTATCGGCGGGCAGACCCTCGACGTGCAACGCGGCCTGGATCGCCGAGACGACCGGCGGGCCGATCGGGCGCAACCCGGCGGCGGTGACGTTCGGCATGAACACCGAGAACAAGGTCCCGGCGTGGGTCACCAGCAGGCATTTGCGTCGGTCGATCCAGACCAGGTGGGCATACCAGTCGGTCGCGCAGGCTTGGCCGATGGCCGGCTCAGGCGCCCTCAGCAGCGCCAACACCTTGGCGGTACATCGCAGCATCACGACCCATGATCGTAGGCAGCGTCCCCGAGGATCGGTACCCAAGAACACCGCGACGTGGCGCCGGTACAGTGTGGCGACGTGTTGGTCGCCGATCTGCATCACTTCCTCGACATGCCGCACGACGCTTCCGGTCCCGCGCGCCGCCTGGCACAACACCTGGGCGACATTGTCCGGGCGGGCACCGCCGGCCAGGTCGGTGATCGGTGGGTATCGGCATTGCCGTGTCGGCGCCGCCCCGCCCACAGGCGCTGCCCCGGGCGGATGACCATCGCTATCGCCTCGGCCGAGACGGCGGCGCCGATCCGATGGTCGTGCAGCGTCTGCGACGACGAGGGGGTGATCAGCAACTGGGCAGACTCCCCATACGACCTGCGCCGCCGCCGCTCCAGCGTTGCCGGCGACCTCAAGGAGGTCATCGTCAGCGACACGACCGCCGCCGTGTTACGCGACCTGATGCTGCTTGACCCCGACTGTGAGCGACTGGTGTACGGCATGCGCGCCCACCCAAACGGCGCTGCCTTACTGACCAATGCCGACGACCTCGAAGAGCTTATCGGGTTCGTAGCCGCCGAAGCCAACCACGAACCCAACCGCCGCCGCCAAGACCGCCTCGACGCCGCGTTCAACGCACTGACCGACGCCGCCCAAACCCTCTCCAGCTGAGCATCTCTCGGCCCTACGCATCAGCCCTGGGCGCGCCAAAGCATCCGCAGCAAGCTACCGAACCCGCTCGCCGTTATCCCCAACACCACCAGCTCAAGCTGCAAGAGCCTGTCACTTGAGTTCCCCAGCCCGTATGCTCACCCACGAAGCTGCGAACCGACCGGTGCTTTTACACCCACTTTCGGACGCGACCTTCAGCATTCTGCTGACCGAGTTCGGAGCGGCGGATTTCTCCGGCACCGGCGCCGCGATCGGGACAGTGAACCAGATCGGCCCGATCGTGACGGTTCTGGTGGTGTCCGGCGCGGGCGCCACCGCGATGTGTGCGGATCTGGGTGCGCGGACGATTCGCGAGGAGGTCGACGCGCTGCGGGTGATGGGCATCAACCCGATCCAAGCGCTGGTGGTTCCTCGGGTGCTCGCCGCCACCACGGTGTCGTTGGCCCTGGCCTCCACGGTGATCTTGGTGGGCCTGACTGGGGCGTTTTTCTTCGTCGTCAGCATCCAGCACGTCTCACCGGGTGCGTTCGTCGCGGGGCTAACGGTGCTCACCGGCGCCGCCGATGTTGTCGTCTCGTTGACCAAGGCGATGCTGTTCGGGCTGGCGGCCGGGCTTATCGCGTGCTACAAGGGCATTTCGGTGGGCGGCGGCCCGGCCGGTGTGGGCAATGCGGTGAACGAAACCGTGGTGTTCACCTTTATGGTGCTGTTCGCCATCAACGTCATCGTCACTGCCGTCGGCATCCAGTTCACGGTGCAGTAAGGGCGATCCATGAGCAGCAGTGTCGTCTCGAGTTTGCACCCGGGGCTTCGGCGCGCCCTCGAGTCGCTGATCGCCGGGTGGAACAGCATCGGCGCACAGACACGGTTCTACGTCACGACCCTGAGTTCCATCCCGGACGCCGTTGTCCACTGCAGGACCGAACTGCTGCGGCTCATCGCCCAGATGGGTTTGGGCTCTGGGGCATTGGCCGTGGTGGGGGGCACGGTCGCGATCGTTGGCTTCTTGACGATGACCACTGGCGCGTTGGTCGCGGTGCAGGGCTACAACCAGTTTGCGTCCGTCGGGGTGGAGGCGTTGACGGGGTTTGCCTCGGCCTTCTTCAACGTCCGGCTCATCGTGCCGGGCACCACCGCGGTGGCGCTTTCGGCCACCATTGGCGCCGGCGCCACCGCTCAGATCGGAGCGATGCGCATCAACGAGGAGATCGACGCGCTCGAGGTGCTCGGTGTTCGCACCGTCGCCTATCTGGCCTCCACCCGGGTATTGGCCGGTGTCATCGTGGTGATTCCGCTGTACTGCGTGGCGGTGATGATGGCGTTTCTCGCCGCGCGCACCGGCACCACGGCGATTTATGGGCAGGGCTCGGGCGTGTACGACCACTACTTCAACACATTCCTCAATCCCACCGACCTGATCTGGTCGTTCTTTCAAGCGGTCGCGATGACGGTGGTGATCCTTCTGGTGCACACCTACTACGGGTACACCGCAACCGGCGGTCCCGCCGGTGTCGGGGAGGCCGTGGGGCGTGCGGTGCGCACCTCCATGGTGGTCGCGGCGGTGGAAATCGTATTCGTCTCGCTGGCTATCTACGGCCAGTCCGGCAATTTCAACCTGGCGGGGTGACCGGGGATGAATCCCAGGCCGGGTGAGAACCGGTTCCACTCCGCGTGGTGGACGCTGATTCTGTTTGTGGCGATCGCCGCGTTTGTCTTCGTGACTTCGAGCACCTTTGCCGGCACCTTCAGGTCCTTTGTGCCGGTGACGCTGACGTCTGATCGCGCGGGTGTGGTGATGGAGACCGGCGCGAAAGTGAAGATGCGCGGTGTTCAGGTCGGCCGCGTCGCCCAGATCACCGCTGGCAAGAACTCCGTGAGCCTCACGTTGGAGATTGAGCCGGATCAAATCCGGTACATCCCCGCCAACGTCGAGGCGCAGATCAACGCCACCACGGCGTTCGGCGCCAAGTTCGTCGAGCTGATCCCGCCGGAGCACCCGAGTGTCCAGCGGCTTGCCGCCGGCGCGGTGCTGCGCTCGATCAACGTCGCCACGGAGATCAACACCGTGTTCGAGAACATCGTCGATTTGATCGGGGTTATCGACCCGGCCAAGTTGAACGCCGTGCTGACCGCGGTGGCAGAGGCCGTGCGCGGACAAGGCGAACGCATCGGTGAGGCCACCACCGACCTCAACCAGGTGTTGCTGGCGCTCAACGCCCGCAGCGACACCCTCCGCCAAGACTGGCGCTCGTTCAAGAGCTTCAACGACACCTACAGCAGTGCCGCAGAGGACATCGTGGCGGTTCTGAATGCGGCCAGCACCACCAGCACGACCATCGTGGATCACGCAGAAGCGCTGGACGCGTTGCTGCTCAACGTCACCGGCATGTCCACCGCCGGGATCAACCTGCTCGGTGCGAGCAAAGACAATCTCGTCCGGTCGGTGGAGGTTCTCCAGCCGACGACGGACCTGCTGCTGCAGTACAGTCCCAGTTACGCCTGTGCGCTGCAGGGCGCGACGTGGTACCTCAACAACGGCGGCTACACGGCGTGGGCGGGTGCCGACGGGCGGTCGGCCCAGTTCGATGCGGCGCTCATGTTCGGTAACGACCCGTTTCTCTATCCGGACAATCTGCCCATCGTCGCCGCCAAGGGCGGCCCCGGCGGAAAGCCGGGATGCGGCTCGATGCCCGACCCGACCAAGAACTGGCCGGTGCGACAGTTGATCACCAACGTCGGCTGGGGGACAGGCCTGGACTGGCGGCCCAACCCCGGCATCGGACACCCCTGCTGGGTCGACTTCTTCCCGGTCACCCGCGCCGTCCCGGAACCCCCGAGCATCCGGCCCTGCCTGCCCGGGCCGGCGCCCGGCCCGGTTCCCTACCCGGGGGCGCCGCCCTACGGGGCGCCGCTGTACGGACCGGGCGGAACACCCCTGTGGCCCGGGGTGCCACCCCCGCCGCCGCCACCACCGACACCAGGCACGGCCCCGACCGCGGCCATACCGGCTCCCGTGCCGCCGCCCGGGTGACCCGACCGTGAACGACAGGGAACAGGAGAGAGTGTGAGCAAACAGCTGAAGGGCACCATTTGGCGCCTGGCCGTCTTCCTGTCGGTTTGTGCCCTCGGCACGTTCGCCCTGCTGGCGGTCTTCGCGGAATTCCGGTTCGACGTGGGCAAGACCTACTTCGCCCAGTTCAGCAACGTGTCCAATATGAGAAAGGGCAGCCTCGTCCGCATCGCCGGGGTGGAGGTCGGCAAGGTGCGCAGCATCTCGGTGAACCGGGACTCCACCGTACGAGTCGAATTCTCCGCCGAGAACTCGGTCGTCCTGACCGAGGGAAGCCGCGCGGTGATCAGGTACGACAACCTGTTCGGCGACCGCTACCTAGCACTTGAGGAAGGCGCCGGGGGGGTCAAGACATTGCAGCCCGGTGACATGATTCCGCTGGCCCGCACCGAA
Organism: Mycobacterium sp. DBP42; assembly: GCF_005924235.1. Lineage (NCBI taxonomy): Bacteria > Bacillati > Actinomycetota > Actinomycetes > Mycobacteriales > Mycobacteriaceae > Mycobacterium > Mycobacterium sp. DBP42. Next base: position 54,901 of record NZ_VCMY01000029.1, on the reverse strand, counting down.
CCCGCGCTGGACCTCGATGCGGTGATCGGCGGCTTCCGGCCGCTGTTTCGCGCGCTGGACCCAGATCAGGTCAACGCCCTCACCGGCCAGCTGATCCAAGCGTTTCAGGGCGAAGGCTCCGCGATCGGATCATTTCTGAACCAGGCCGCGGTATTGACCAACACACTGGCGGACCGCGATCAGCTGTTCGGGCAGGTCATCACCAACCTCAACGTGGTGCTGGGGTCACTGGGTGACCAGTCAGACCAGCTCGACAAGGCGGTCACCTCGCTGTCGGGCCTGATCGACGGGCTGGCCGGCCGCAAGAAGGACATCGCTAACGCAGTGGCCCACACCAACGCGGCCGCCGGTTCGGTGGCCGATCTGCTCACGCAGGTCAGGGAGCCGTTCCAGAAAGTTGTGCACGAGACCGACCGCGCCGCTGGGATCGTGGTCGCCGATCACGACTACTTCGACAACCTCCTAAATACGCTGCCAGACAAGTACAAGGCGCTGGCGCGGCAAGGGATTTACGGCGACTTCTTCAGCTTCTACCTGTGCGACTTGATCCTGAAGCTCAACGGAAAGGGCGGGCAGCCGGTGTATGTCAAGGTGGCCGGACAAAGCACGGGGCGGTGTGCGCCGAAATGAAATCCTTCTCCGAACGCAATACCCCGCTGATCGGGGCCATCGGCGTCGCAGCCGTCGCGGCCATCGTCCTTGCCGCGCTCAACTTCCAGAAACTCCCCTTCCTGAACCAGGCCAACGAGTATTCGGCCTATTTCGCCGACGCCGGCGGGCTGCACACCGGTGCCTCGGTCGATGTCTCCGGTTTTCCCGCGGGAAAAGTGTCCAGCATGGAACTCGACGGGGCACGCGTGCTCGTCACGTTCAGCGTCGACAGGAAGATCTTTCTGGGCGATCGCACCGAGGCGGCGATAAAGACCAAGAGCCTGCTGGGCAGCAAGGTGCTCGACGTCATATCCCGCGGGGACGGCGAGCTCACCACCACCATCCCGATCGAGCGGACGGTGTCGCCCTACCAGCTGCCCGACGCCCTCGGCGACCTGGCCACCACGATCAGCGGGCTGAACACCGACCAGCTGTCGGACTCGCTGGCCACCCTGGCGCAGACTTTTTCCGGCACCGCACCAGAGCTGAGGAACGCGGTGCAAGGGGTTGCCCGGTTCTCCCAGACACTCAACGAACGCGACGCGCAACTGCGCAACCTGCTCGCCAACGCCAGAAAAGCCACAACGGTACTGGCCCAGCGCACCGATCAGATCGTCACCCTGGTCAAGAGCACCAATGCCCTGTTGGTTGAGCTCCGAACCCAAAGCAGCGCAATCGATCAGATCTGGAACAACATCTCGGCGGTCGCCCAGCAACTGAAGGGGTTCATCGCCGAGAACCGGCAGCAACTGCGGCCGGCGCTGGAGAAGCTCAACGGGGTGCTGGCCATCGTGGATAACCGCAAAGAGCGCATCCAGGATGCGATCAAGCGGCTCAACGCCTACGCGCTTTCGCTGGGCGAAGCCGTCTCATCGGGGCCGTTCTTCAAGGCATACCTGGCGAACCTGCTCCCGGGCCAGTTCGTGCAGCCCTTCGTCGACGCTGCGTTCTCCGATCTCGGGCTCGACCCGGCCACCGTGCTGCCCTCCGAGCGTATCGACCCCCCCACCGGCCAGCCCGCAACCCCGGCGCTGCCGGTGCCCTACCCGCGGACCGGGCAGGGCGGCGAACCCAGATTGACGCTGCCCGACGCGATCACGGGCAAGCCGGGTGATCCGCGCTATCCGTACCGGGAGCCCCCGCCGGCCCCGCCGCCAGGTGGACCCCCGCCCGGACCGCCCGCACCGCCGCCGCCCGGCGTGCAAAACACACCCGAGCCGACACCCTCCCCGGTCTACGTGCCAGCACCGGGTGAGGTGCCCGCACAACCCGGAGGACAGCCATGACCAGGGCGCGTCTCATCCGCGCAGCCGCCGCGACCGTCCTCGTGGCGGTGCTCGTCAGCGGGCTATTCGTCGCCCTCGGCCGCACCGGCGCGGCGGCCAAGACCACGGTGGTCGCCTTCTTCCAGAACAGCAACGGCCTGTTCGCCGGCGACGATGTGCGGATCCTGGGTGTGCCCGTCGGGCGCGTCGCCACGATCGAACCGCAGCCGCAGCGGGTCAAGGTCACCTTCTGGATCGACCGCAAATATTCGGTTCCCGCCGACGCCAAGGCGGTCATCCTGTCGCCTCAACTGGTGACCGGGCGCGCCATCCAGCTGACCCCCGCCTACACCGGCGGACCCGTGATGCGCGACGGCGCGGTGATCCCGCAGGACCGCACCGCGGTCCCGGTCGAGTGGGACGACTTCCGGGCGCAGGTTGAGCGGCTGACCGAACTGCTGCGGCCCACCCAGCCCGGAGGCGTCAGCACGCTGGGCGCGTTCATCAACACCGCGGCCGCCAACCTGCGCGGCCAAGGTGCGAACATCCGCGACACCGTCGTCAAACTGTCGCAGGCGTTGTCGGCCCTCGGCGACCACAGCGACGACATCTTCTCCACCCTGAAAAACCTGGCGACGCTGGTGTCGGCGTTGCACGACAGCAGTGGCCTGCTCGGACAGCTCAATGAGAACCTGGCCGCCGTCACAGGGTTGTTGGCCGACGATCCGGACAAGGTCGGTCGGGCGGCCGGGATGCTCAACGACGTGGTCGCCGATGTGCAGAGTTTCGTTGCGGAGAATCGCGATGCGCTGGGCACCACCTCGGACAAGTTGGCCTCGGTCACCACGGCGATGGTCGACAGCCTCGACGACATCAAACAAACCCTGCACATCCTGCCCTCGACGCTGCAGAACTTCATCTTCATCTACGAACCGGCCGGCGGTACGATGACCGGCGCCATCGCGGTCAACAACTTCGCCGACCCGATCAGTTTCCTGTGCGGCGCGATCCAAGCGGCCTCCCGTCTCGGCGCCGAACAGGCGGCGAAACTGTGCGTGCAGTACCTCGCACCGATCGTGAAGAACCGCCAGTACAACTTCCCGCCACTGGGCGAAAACCTCATCGTCGGGGCATCGGCACGGCCCAACGAGGTCACCTACAGCGAGGACTGGATGCGACCCGACTACGTGCCGCCCCCCGTCGAGGCGGCCGCGCCCCACCCGCCCGAGCCTGCGCCGCTGGCCGCCGAGGCTGCTGCGCCGGATGCCGCCGCGCCGCCCACGCCGGTCACCACCAACCCATCCGATGGCCTCCCCGGCCTCATGGTCCCCCCCGGAGGCGGCTCATGACAGCGCGACAATCCTCCCGCGTCGCGGTGAAACTGCTCATCATCCTCACGCTGGCCGGGCTGCCCGGCTGCGGCTGGCGCGGGCTGAACTCGCTTGCACTGCCCGGCACCGAGGGCGCCGGGCCGGGTTCCTTCGTCGTGCAGGCGCAGATGCCCGAGGTCAGCAATATCCAACCGAACTCCCGCGTGCAGGTCGGTGACGTGACCGTCGGCACCGTGACGAGAATCGAGCGTCAAGGCTGGCATGCCCTGGTGAGCATGCGGCTCAACGGCGACGTCGACCTGCCCGCCAACGCGACCGCCAAGCTCGGCCAAACCAGCCTGCTGGGTTCGCTGCACGTCGAGCTCGCCCCGCCAGCGGACGCGCCACCGGACGGCAAACTGCGTGACGGATCGCTGATCCCGTTGGCGCGCGGGGGAGCCTACCCGACCACCGAACAGACCCTGGCCGCGATCTCCATGCTGCTCAACGGCGGCGGACTGGGCCAAGTCCAGGACATCACCCGGGCGTTTTCCACCGCGTTCCGGGGGCGTGAACACGACCTGCGCAGCATGATCGAGCAACTCGACAAATTCGCCACCCTCACCAATGACCAGACCGGTGACATCATCGCGGCCACGGACAGCCTCAACACCCTGGTCGGCAAGTTCGCCGACAACAAACCCGTTCTCGACACCGCGCTGCGCAAAATCCCCGATGCGCTGGCCGAGCTCAACAGCGAGCGGGACAACCTCATCGAGGCCGCCGATCAGCTCGGCAAGTTCAGCGCACTGACCGTCGACACGGTCAACCAGACCAAAGAAAATCTGGTCAAGGAACTCAAGGACATCGGGCCGGTGTTGGAAGCGCTGGCCAACGCCGGCCCCAGCCTGACACGTGCGCTCAGCCTCTACACGACCTATCCGTTCCCCAACGAAACCGTCGAGAAGTGGATGCGCGGCGACTACGGCAACCTCAGCCTGATCGTTGACCTCACGCTCAGCCGCATCGACTCTGCGCTCTTCACCGGTACGCGCTGGGAGGGCAACCTCACCGAGCTGGAGCTGCAATGGGGCCGCACCATCGGGCAACTCCCGAGCCCCTACACCCAATCCAACCCGCTGATCATTCCGTACCGCTGGGACCAGGGACGCTAAATGTATTTGCACAAACGCGTGAAGGTTCAGCTGGCCATCTTGACGGTGCTTGCCGTCGTCGTGATCTCGTTGATGACGCTGCACGTCATGAAGCTGCCGGCCAAGCTCTTCGGTGTCGGCCGGTACACGGTGACGATGGAATTGCCGCAGACCGGCGGGCTGTATGCGACCGGCAACGTCACCTACCGCGGCACCGAAGTGGGGCGGGTGCAGTCGGTGCACCTCACCGACACCGGTGTGGCCGCGGTGCTGTCGCTCAAATCCGGCATCGACATCCCCTCCGACGTCAAAGCTGAGGTACACAGCCAGTCGGCGATCGGTGAACAATATGTCGACCTGCTGCCCCGCAGTGACACCGCACCGCCGCTAAAGAACGGCGACGTCATCCCGCTGCGGGACGCCTCCGTGCCACCTGACATCAACAAGCTGCTCACCGCCGTCAACACCGGCTTGCGGGCGATACCGCGGGATAACCTCAACACCGCCGTAGACGAGGCATACACCGCCGTCGGCGGGCTGGGCCCAGAACTGGCCCGGCTGGTCAGGGCCTCCACCCGGCTGTCGATCGACGCCCGCGCCAACCTCGACTCACTGACGTCGCTGATCGACCAGTCCCAGCCGGTGCTCGACTCGCAGACCGATACCTCCGATGCGATCCAGGCATGGGCGGCCAACCTGGCCACGGTCACCGCCGAACTGCAAACCCATGACAACGCGGTGGCCGGAATCATCGACCACGGCGGCCCCGCCGCCGGCGAGGTGCGACAACTCTTCGAGCGGTTCCAGCCGACCTTGCCGATCCTGCTGGCCAACCTGGTCAGCGTCGGCCAGGTCGCCCTCACCTACCGAAACGACCTCGAACAACTCCTCGTGCTGCTGCCGCAAGCCGCAGCGATCCGCGGCGGAAGTGTCGTCGCCAACGCCAACACCAAGCAGGACTACCGTGGCGAGTGGATCAGCTTCAACCTCAACATCAACCTCCCACCGGCCTGCACCACCGGATTCCTACCCACCCAGCAACGGCGTCCACCGTCCTTCGAGGACAGCCCGGAGCGTCCCGCCGGCGACGTGTACTGCCGGGTGCCCCAAGATTCACCGTTCAACGTCCGCGGAGCGCGCAACATCCCCTGCGAGACCGTCCCCGGCAAACGCGCACCCACGGTGCGAATGTGCGAAAGCGACGAGCAGTATGTGCCGCTCAACGACGGCTTCAACTGGAAGGGCGACCCCAACGCCACCCTGTCCGGGCAGGACATCCCCCAGGGAGCTCCCGGATCACCGCCGACCGGAGCGCCGCCTCCCGCTGCCGTGAGCCCACCCCCACCACCGGTAGCGGCCGCCCAGTACGACCCCGCCACGGGCACCTACATCGGACCCGATGGCCAGCAATACACCCAATCCGACCTCGCGCAGACCGGCCCGAAGGAGAAGACGTGGCAGACGATGCTGACACCACCGGGCAGCTGAGAACCGCCGGCCGCACCTCGACGCTCATGCCGGATGAACGCGCCGCGTCCGCGCCGATCGGTGCTGAACCGACGCATGGCGGCGATGCCGGCACCGCCGAAGACGCCAGCAGCGGACCCGACGGCAAGGACACACACACCGCACCCCCGGGCGAGCCGAGGACGACCCGCTCGCCGCTGCGGGCCGCGATGCTGGTAGGGGTGGCCGTCGTCATCGCGCTGGCGACGCTGGCGGGATGGCTGGGATTTCGTCTCCACCACCTGCACGAGGCGCAGACCGAGCGAAATGCGTATGTGCAGGTGGGCAGGCAGGCGGCGCTGAACCTGACGACGATCGATTGGCAGAACGCCGACGCCGATGTGCGCCGCATCATCGACGGGGCAACCGGGCAGTTCTACGACGACTTCACGAAGCGATCACAGCCGTTCATCGCCGTGGTCAAACAGACCAAATCGACCACCATCGGCACGGTCACCGAGGCCGCGCTGGAGTCGAAGACCGCGGGCACCGCCCAGGTGCTCGTCGCCGTGACCGTCAAGACGACGAATGCCGCTGTGCCCGACCAACGGCCACGGGCCTGGCGGATGCGCATCTTCGTGCAGCAAGTCGGCGATCAGCCCAAGGTGTCTAACGTGGAGTTCGTGCCGTGAGGTGGCCGAAATCGCGTCGTACCGGCGATCCCACCGACACCGACTCGGCCCAGGAAACACCCACCGCGACCGAGGACGACTGCGAGCACACGCCGGCTACGATGAAACGAAGCATCCGCTGGTCACGTGTGCTCGCCTACGGGATGCTGCCCGGCCTCGCGCTGCTGCTGGCCGCGGCCGCCGGCGGGCTGAAATGGCAGGTCGGTTCCCTGCGTGAGGCCCAGCTTGCCAGCGTCGAGTCCGTGCGGGCCGCCACCGACGGAACAATCACGATGCTGTCCTACAAGCCCGACACCGCCGAGAAGGATCTGACCGCCGCCCAAAACCGACTGACAGGACAATTCAAGGATTCCTATGCCTCGCTAACACATGACGTGGTGATCCCCGGGGCGAAGCAAAAACAGATCTCCGCGGTCGCCAACGTTCCGGCCGCGGCGTCGGTGTCGGCCACCGCGAACCACGCGGTCGTCCTTGTTTTTGTCAACCAGACCGTCATCGTCGGCACGGACGCACCCACCAGCACCACCTCATGCGTGCGAGTGACGCTGGACAAACACGATGGCCGATGGCTCATTTCCCAATTCGAGCCGATTTGACAACATGATCGGGGTTCGATTCACAGCGCCGCGCAACATTCAGACCGTATGCATGGCGATGTGCTGGGCGGCAGGGCTCGGTGTGGCAACTGCGCAGGCACCTCACGCTCATGCCGACCCGGTGGCCTATCTGGTCAACGTGACCGTGCGGCCCGGCTACGGCTTTCCGAACGCCGACGCGGCCTTAGGCTACGGTTACGGCATTTGCGACAAGCTGTCCGGCGGCGAAGGCTACGGGCAGCTTATCGGCGATCTGCAGGCTGATTTCCACACCGCCGACGACTATCAGGCCTCCTATCTGATCACCCAGTCGGTCAACGAACTCTGCCCGGCGTTGATCTGGCGCCTGAGGAACTCGGCTGCACACGACTGGCCGCCGCCTAGAGATGACGGCTGACGTCGAGGAGATGAACATGCGGCATTTGCTGTTGACCGTGCCGGCCGTGGTGGTCGTCGCCGTCGGTGCTGTGGTTGGCATGCCGATCGCACACGGCGACAACAAACGACTCAACGACGCGGTGGTCGCCAACGTGTACACCATTCAGCACCAGGCAGGCTGCACCAACGACGTCACGATCATCCCGCAACTGCAACGTGCCGCCGAATGGCACGCCCGGGATGTGCTGAACAATCGCGACCTCAACGGTGATATCGGGTCTGACGGTTCGACGCCGCAAGACCGCGCCGACGCAGCCGGTTTCCAGGGTCGGGTGGCCGAAACGGTGGCGATCAATCCGGCCCTAGCGATCAGCGGTGTGGAGTTGATTAGCCGGTGGTATGACAACGCGGCATATCTCGCCATCATGTCCGATTGCGCCCACACTCACATCGGCGTGTGGTCGGAGAACAGTTTCGACCGCACCGTCGTGGTCGCCGACTACGGGTAGCCAGAGCGGGCCAGATCCCGCACATCGAAGCGACACGGTACATCGGCCGTCGGCCTCACGCCTGTGGTGTTGTCGGAGCTGACGGCACAGCCACGGACATGGGCGGTGCCTGAAGGCGCAATGTCGAGGCCGTCGGATACAGGATCGCGGGTCACTGCTTCGGCCACCATGTGGTGACGGTGTCACGCATCGGTTCTACGCGGTGCTCTGCCGCCAAGAGCGCCAGATGGGCCAGTGTTTCACCGTTGGCGGCCCGGCGCATGAAGTTGGGTACCTGAGCCCAGGGCCGCGACCACCCCAGGCGGGTGGTGATCTGCCAGCAGGTTGCCCCAGGGCAGTCGGCCACCGCGCGTTCGATCTCACCAAGGCGCGTGCGGTGATGGGCGAAAAGTTCGTCCAGCCTGGTTGTGAACGCGTCGAAGCGGTATTCGTGGGCGGGAAGCACCTCGTCGGGTTGATATCCACGCAGTTTGGCCAGCGAGGCGAGGAAGTCGGCGAGGGGATTGGCGGCTTGCTGGGGATGCACGGAGATGTTCGGGGTGATCCGCGGCAACACACAATCGCCGGTCAGCATCAGCCTGCGGTCGGGCTCGGCGAAGCAGAGATGCCCGGGCGAATGGCCGGGCGTCCAGATCGCGCGCAGGTTCCAGCCCGGCAACGGGAGACGATCGCCATCGTCGATGAACCGGTCCGGTTCGGCCTGCCGGACGAACTGCCGGATTCCAAGCGACGCCGAGCTCAGTTCGTCCAACTCGACCTCGGGCACCCCGCAGTCCACCAAGAGGTCCCGCATACTCGCCACGAGAGGTTCTACCTCGCCGTAGCGGGTGGGCAACACCGCGGCATCGGCCGGGTGCACCCCGACCCATGCTCCGGAATGCTCGCGCACCCGCCCAGCCAATCCGTAGTGGTCGGGGTGGACGTGCGTGATCAGCACCGCAGAGACGTCGGTGATGTCGCATCCGGCCTTGGACAGTCCCTCGACGAGGGCCGTCCACGCTTCCTCGGTGTCCCAGCCGGCGTCGACGATGGCGACCCCGTCAGGCAGCTCGAACGCATACACCAGCACGTATCGCAACGGATTGTCCGGGATTGGCACCGGGATCGACCACAATCCCGGTCGCACCTGCTCGACCGGCGGCAACACGCCGTCGACCCAGGCCTGCCGCTGAACGGCCCCCGGCGCCTCGGCCATGGCTGTGTTCCTCCTGTCGCGGTCCCGACGCACACCGTCACACGCACAAATGTTAGTCATCGTTCACAATCCTGGGCAGGTCGTCGCTGGCTGCTATGCCGAGCACCGCGTAACCCATGGCGGCCAGACGGGCAGCGACCCGCTCGGGGGGCAGGCCGGTGTCGCGGTAGTGAAGGATCGACTGGATCGCGCCGATCGCACCATGTACGACCGCGCGGACGTCGGCCTCATCAAGCTCCGGCCGCAACTCCGCGACCACGTGCACCCATTCCTCGAGATACAGTCGCTGCTTACGTCGCAGGCGGCGCCGCTGCTCATCGGACAAGTTATGCAACTCGCGGTAATAGACAATCGCCAGCTCCCGATCGTTGATCACCAGCGAGACATGGTCGGCGACCAGCCCAGTCAACGCCTCACGCTCATCACGAGCCTGGTCCACGATGGTCGAGGCCCGCTCCAGCAGCGCGTCGATCACCCGCTCGAACAGCGACGCGAGCACGGCGGCCTTGCTGTCGAAATGCCGGTAGATTCCCGGTCCCACGATTCCAGCCGCCACACCGAGATCCGTCATCGACACGGCGTGATATCCCCGCTCGGCGATGAGCTCGGCGGCCGCGGCCAGAATCCGCTCACGACGTTCGCTTCCCCGAGTCCGTTGAGTAACGATCGCTCCGCTCACCGTGCCCCTTCCTCTTGGGTGAAACCACATGGGCCGGCGTCGCCTGCTTGTGCCCTGAACTCGCGTGGTCCCACCGCGGCCAACAGCAATGCTAACAGCGGTTAACACGCTGCAGGGCCGGGTAGCGAATTGGCGCGGACGAGGCGAAGCGGTTGCTGACGATGATTGGCCGACGAGGTGTTGGTCGACCGGGCCAGCGGGAAGCGACACCTGCACCGCGGTCGGCGACGCTAGGCGGTGGGCGGCCCCCGCTCCTATTCCTCAGCGGGCAGGATTAGGGACCAGAAGCGCGACTGGCGATCATTCGTCAGGCTCATGTAGATGTGTTTGGCTTCGGTGAAATCGAGGAATCCGTCGTCTCCGAGTTCGCGGCCGATGCCGCTTTGCCGGTATCCGCCGAACGGTGCGTCGGGGCGCAACTGGTGGTGGTCATTGATCCAGACCGTGCCGGCGCGTAACCGGCGGCTGATTTCGTAGGCGTTGACCATGTTGGTGGACCACACCGTCGCTGCCAAGCCGTATATCGTGTCGTTGGCCAGGCGCACCGCGTCGTCGACGGAGTCGTACCCGATGACCGACAGCACGGGGCCGAAAAGCTCCTGACGGGCGATCGGCATGTCGTTGTTGACGTTGTGGATCACTGTCGGCTGGAAGAAGTAGCCGTCGCCGATGTCGGCACGACGACCACCACACGCCACTGTGGCGCCGGCGGCCGCGGCGTCATTGACGACGCGCTCCAGCTCGGCGGCTTTCTCGGCCGAGATCACCGGGCCGAGGTCGGTCTGCGGGTTGCGCGTGTCTCCGAGTCTGATCGTGGCGGCCCGCCGCACCAGCCGGTCGATGAGTTCCTCTTCGCGCCCGCGTGGCACGAAGACCCGGCTGCCCGCTTCACAGCACTGCCCGGCGTAGAAGTTGACGCCGAACAGCACGCCGTCGACGACGAGATCGAAGTCAGCGTCGGGCAGGATGACTGACGGCGACTTTCCGCCGAGCTCTAGGGTGACGTTCTTCAACGTTTGCGCAGCCCCGGCGGCGACGCTCCGCCCGACCCCGGTGCTGCCGGTGAACGTGACATGGTCCACCAGAGCGCTTTCGACGAGGTATTGGCCCACTTCGACGTCCCCGGTGACGACGTTGAATTGCCCGGGGGGAAGATCTGTGCGCGACAATGCTTCAGCCAGTAGCATCGCCGACAGCGGCGTGCGTGGGTTGGGCTTGAGCACGACGCTGTTGCCCATCAGCAGTGCGGGAATGACTTTCCACACGGCCAACAAGAGCGGGAAGTTGAACGGGGTGATGGCCGCGACGACGCCCTCGGGTTCCCGTACGACGTGACTGACGCTAAACGGCGGCGAATGGAACCCCAATGGCTGCTCCAGACGCACGCTTGGGGCCATATCGAGGAAGTACTGGCTGTGGGCCAAGGCGAATCCGACGTGCAGAGCGCTCGCCGTCTTGATCGGAGATCCGCATTCGGCGATTTCCGCTTCCAGGAGGGCGTCCTGGTTTTCGACCAGGTAGTCGATGGCTGGCTGCAGCGCTCGGACCCTGCTTCGCACGTCCAGGCCGGCCCAGGGGCCCTCGTCGAAGGCCGTGCGGGCACACGCGACCGCCGCCTCGACGTCGGCGATCCCTCCGTCGGCGACATCGCCGACGACGGTCGCGGTGGCCGGGTCGATGACCTGCCTGCGTTTGCCACTGACGGAGGGACGCCATGTCCCGCCGATGTATTGCTCGAAGCGCCATCGCACATCGGATTTCAGCGGTGCCGTCATTGTCATCTTGGGTCTCGCTTTGCTGGTTGTAAGACGGTTTTGGTCAGCTGGTGACGAGCTGTCAATCGTGGTAGCGAACTGTGATCGCGTGTTCGGGGCACGCCTGCGCGCCTTCCTCTGCTTCGTTGACCAACTCTGGCGGAACGGGATTGACGATCACGACGGACTTTCCTTCGTCGTCCAGGCCATAAACCGCAGGTGCCAGTGAGTGGCAGCGGGCATGGCCCATGCACCGGTTGAGATCGACGGTGACCTCTGCGGATTTGCTGGTCACGGGACTCGTCACGACCTGGCCTCGAAGATCACCGGCAAAGACTTCACACCCCAGGTGTCACCGGTGTGCCACACCGGTGGCTTGTCGGGATCCAGCCGGTATTCGGGTGTGGCCGCCGTGTTCGACGGAGTGCCCGACCGGGCATGCTTCACGCATCCGGTCGTAGATCGCCAGTCGGTGGCGTTGAACCTCCCGGTCGTGCATGCTCAGATGCTCGATGAACTTGTCGGCCGCTTCGGCGTTGAGCCGCGTGGGTCGTTCGTCATCGATATCGGTGTTGCGCTGTTGTGTCGTCATTGTTGAATTCGCTCCAATCTTCACGAACGGCTATCGGTTTTGCGTCGCGGCCGTGGCCGAGACAACTTTGCACTGCAGGGCGGAATCAGCTCTCCACTTGGGCTGCTAGTCGTCCGACAGAATGACCAACCCGCGGATGTTGCGACCCGCGAGCATGGCCTCGTACCCCTCGTTGATTTGATCAAGCGAGTAGGTGTTGGTCACCAGCTCATCGAGTTTCAATTTGCCGGATTGATAGAGGTCGATCAGCTGGGGAATGTCGGAGAACGGGTTGCTGCTGCCATACACGGTGCCCAGGATCTGGCGTTCGAACATCACAACGTCGAAGGGAGCGATGGGTAGGTGGTCGGCGCCGGCGGGCGGCACGGCGACCAGGACGGCCCGCCCGCCTTTCCCCAGCGCCTGCAGCGCTTGTGCGAGGATCGCCTGGGTCAGAACGCCGGGCGTGGCGATGGACACGTCGGCCCCCCTGTTCCAGGTGGCCTCCAACACCGCGTCGACCGGGTCGACGGCGGTCGGATCGACGACGTGTGTCGCGCCGAACACTTCGTAGGCGAGTTTGCGCTTGGCCTCGTCCGGTTCGACGGCCACGACGACGCGGGCGCCCGACGTAGCGGCCCCCTGGATCGCGTTCATGCCGATTCCCCCGGCGCCCCAGACGACCACGGATTCACCGGGCCGCACCTTGGCCTTGTTGACTGCCGCCCCGTAGCCGGTGGGCACGCCGCACCCGATCAGGGCTGCGGTGCGCAGCGGAACGCTCCGATCGATCTTGACGACGGAAACATCAGGCACCACGGTGTGCTCGGCAAACGTTCCCAGCAAGCACATCTGGCCAGCGCCTTGCGCTCCCACGTGGAATCGGTAGGTCCCGTCGAGCTGCGGACCGGCCAGGATGTTGGCACCCAGGTCGCAAAGGTTGGAGTGTCCGACCGCACACGAGCGGCAGTGCCCACACGCGGGGATGAACGACAACACCACATGATCGCCCGGTTCGACCGCCGTGACCTCGGCGCCGACCTCTTCGATGACCCCGGCCCCTTCGTGGCCGCCGATCACCGGATACGGCATCGGAAGATCGCCTGTCACCAGGTGGTAGTCGCTGTGGCAGAGGCCGGTCGCCGCCAGGCGCACCCGCACCTCGTGCGGGCCCGGCGGGTCGAGATCCACCTCCTGCACCTTGAACTGCTCGTTCTGCCCATGGAGCACGGCTGCCCGAGTCTTCACGAAACTCCCTTCGTCGACCTAATCACATCGATCTTGATCCGCGCGTCGACGCCGGCTGCCCAGACTGTTGTGTCGATCGAAGGGCCCCGTCGCCGTTGTCGGTGTTGACACAAGTCATCGTTGATGTGACTCATGTCATTAAGCACTATGATCATAGGTCATACCCACACCGCTGGCAAGGAAAACGATTCCTGGATTCTGTCGCACCGCCGATCATCGGCAAGCAGTCTTGCCAGTTCACTGGCCACGGACCAGGAGTTTTGTACGCCGGACGGGAAGAAGAGAACGGGAAGAGGTACCTCAATAACGTGATGACAATTAGCCTCCGATGCGGTTCCCCACATCGATGTACGGCTCTGACGCGCAGCCAGACCGGTCAGCACGCTCCGAGGTCGGCGTGACGCACACCGTCGCCCCCGGCGGCGAGGCCCGCGGACCGGCACGCATCGCTGTGGTGGGTGCGGGGCCGGCCGGCCTGTACGCGGTGACCGAACTTGTGGAGTCGGGTCACCCGGTGAAGATAGACGTGTTCGAACGGCTGCCCTCGCCGTTCGGGCTCGTCCGGTACGGAGTCGCGCCGGATAACCAGAAGATCAAGTCGGTCGCCCGCGTTCTGGGCGCACCCTTCACCGCCCATTCAGCCACGGTCCGTTTTCTGGGGAACGTCTCTGTCGGCCGTGATATCAGCCGACACGAGTTGCGAGGATTTTACGACGCCGTCATCTACGCTTTTGGCGCGGAAGACGCCCGAGTGCTGGACGTACCCGGTAGCCGCCTGCCGGGCAGCTTTGCGGCCAAAGAATTCGTCGGCTGGTATTCCGGACATCCCGACGCCGCCGACCGCAACTTCCCACTGCACGGTCGGGGCGTGGCCGTGGTGGGGGCCGGCAACGTCGCCCTCGATGTCGCGCGAGTGCTCGCGCGCAGCGCCGAGGAGATCGCCGCCACCGACGTGCCCGACCGGGTCGTCACCGCACTTGGCTCCAGCGCCATCACCGACATCTATCTGCTGTGCCGACGCGGCCCCGCGCAGATGAAATTCACACCGGTCGAACTTCGCGAACTCGGCGAGCTGTCCAACGCCGATCTCATCATCGATCCGACCGAATTGGCGTTGAGCGAAAGCGAGCGAGCCGAGCTGTTGGGAAGGCCCCAGCTCGAACGCATGGTCTCAACGCTGCGGCAGTGGGCGGATCGGCCGCTGCAGGGCAAACCGAGGAGACTGCACCTGAGATTCCTCCGGAGCCCTGTCGCTATCCTCGGCGACGACCACGTCAATGCCCTGGTTGTCGAACGCAACGAACTGACCGACGACGGCCAGGCGCGCGGTTCAGGCCAGTACGAGGTGCTCGACGTGAACCTGGTGCTGCATTCCGTCGGCTACCAGGTGCGTCCGGTAGCCGACTTGCCCTACGACAGCGGTACGCAAACCATCCGCAACCAAGGGGGCCGCCTAGTGGACGGACAGGGCCATTTCCTGCCGGGCGAGTACGTGACCGGTTGGGCCAAGCGCGGCCCCAGTGGCGTGATCGGCACCAATCGAGCCGACGCCGCCGAGACCGTCAAGAACCTGCTGGCCGACCTGCCCGGCCTCGCACCGCCGAGACACGACCACCGCCGGACGGTCATCGAACTGCTCGAGCACCGCGCAGTCAACGTCGTGGACTGGGCGGGATGGCTACGGCTGGACTCCCACGAAATCCAAGCAGGTCGGCGCCGAGGAAGCCCCCGGGTCAAAACCCCGGATCTGGCCGCCATGCTCGATCACGCCCACCCCCTGGCACACGACGCCCCGACGGACGCCGCGGCCGGCACCCCGAGCCCGGCCGGGCGAACACCAGGATGACCCGCACGTATCGAGTGGTGCGCCCGGGAGCCCGCCGACACCGGCACGCACAGTCGACATCCCAACTCAGGTCCACAACACAGTCTCTGCGAAGGAGCCACGATATGATCGACCGCCACATTCCTTGGATGCAGCCCGCCTCGGCCCCGGGCCGCTTCCGTGAGATCGGCGTGTGGGGCGACCAGACGATCGCGGACGTCGTCGACGACCACGCACAACGGCATCCCGAAAAGACTGCGGTCATCGATTCCCGCGAAAAGCTGACATACGCCCAACTCAGGGACCTGTCGCTGCGCCTTGCGCGGGTCCTGCTCGATCACGGTGTCGAGCCCGGCGACCCGGTCGCCATCCACCTGCCCGGCTGCGTTTTGCTGCCGGCACTGCACCTGGCGTGCAACAGGATCGGCGCGCTGTTCCTGCCGGTGAGCACCGGCTGGCGCGGCGCCGAGCTGCGGTCTCTGCTGGGCACGGTACGGGCTTCGATGCTGATCGTCCTCAACGATAACGGCGGCTTCGACTACGTCGGCCTGGCGGAAACGCTGCGTGACGGGCTGCCCGACCTCAAACACGTGTTGACCGCCCGAAGCGGTTCGCTGGAATCGCTGGCAGCCAACTCGGCGCCTCTGACCGCCGGCGAGCTCGACGAGCATCGGCCGAGCGCCGATGCGCCCGCACACGTGATGTCCTCGTCGGGAACGACCGGTATCCCCAAGGCGTCGGTGTGGAGTTCGAATGACCTGGTCGCCCTGCTCGTCCACCATATGGGCCGCCGCCTCCACCTCGGTGCCGACGACGTCGCCGCCGCCATCGCACCGGCCAGCACGGGCTCGACCGGCTACGTCTTTCCCGTGCTGGCACCACTGTTGGTGGGTGCGACGACCGCGCTGCTGGAAACCTGGAAGCCGCAGGCCGCACTGGACCTGATCATCCGGGAGCAGTGCACCTACGCGACCGCCGTGCCCACCCAGATGATCATGATGCTGGAGTTCCCGCTCGAGCAGTATGACCTGTCCCACTTCACCCGATTCAACAACGCGGGCGCCCCGCTGCCACAGTCCACCGCGCGCGACCTCGAATCACGGATGGGCTGCCGCGTGCAAACCATTTACGGCGCCACCGATGGGGGAGTGCCCGCCATCACGTCGATCGACGATCCAGACGAGCTACGCCACACGACCGTCGGCTCGGTCTGCCCCGGTGTCGAGGTGGTGTTGCTCGGCGCGGACGGCAACCCCGTGCCGCCGGGCGACGCTGGTGAACTGTGCTGGCGTGGGCCCAACAAGTCATACGGCTATCTCAACGAGCCCGACTACGACCGGCAGGCTTGGGATGATCAGGGTTTCTTCCACTCCGGTGACGTCGGTGAGTTCGATGACCGCGGATACCTACGCATCGTGGGGCGCATCAAGGACATGATCTTGCGGGGAGGCACCAACATCTTCCCGCGGGAAGTCGAGGAGCTGCTGCTCGAGCACCCTGACGTGGCTGGCGTAGCGATCGTGGGAATCCCCGATGAGCGGCTGGGCGAGCGGGCCTGCGCCGCAGTGGTGCCCGCTTTAGGCTCTCACCCCCGGCTCGACGATCTGTGCTCGTTTCTGCTCGACCGCCAGCTCGCCAAGGCCAAGCTGCCCGAAAGATTCATCGTGCTCGATGAGCTGCCGACCAATGCCGGCGGAAAGGTCGACAAAGCGCTCCTTCGAGACATCGCCATCAAGGACCTGGCAGGTCACGCGCGTAACGAAGACGGGACCTCAGCTCGCCATCGGCCGCCGGCGCCAGGTACGCCGGCTGACACCGCACCGTCAACCGCAGAACGCGCAGCTGAGGGAACGGCATGAGCGATCCGACCGGCCCGCTGTCCGGGGTACGCATCCTCGACCTGTCCGCGCTGGCCCCAGGGCCGTTTGCCACCATGCTGCTCGGCGACCTCGGCGCGGAGGTGATCACGGTGGAAGCCCCGGCCGCCGCGCGAAGCGGCAGCGGTCTTGGCGCGCTACCCGGTTACGGTGGTGAGCGCGCGCGCCGACAGGGCATCAATCCGCTGTATCGCTCCCGACGATCACTCGTGCTGGACCTCAAGCAACCGCAAGCCCTGGAGATCGCCCTGCAACTGGCGCAGCGCAGTGACGTCTTCGTCGAGGGATTCCGGCCGGGAACCTGCGAGCGGCTCGGATTGGGCTACGACACGGTCGCCGCGCGGAACCCGGCGATCGTCTATTGCTCGCTGACCGGCTATGGGCAATCCGGGGAGCTGGCGATGCGCGCCGGTCACGATCTCAACTACATCGCCGAGTCGGGCCTGCTGTCGGCGACGACACGCGATGGCCAGCGTCCGGGCATACCCGTCAACGTGGTGGCCGACTTCGCCGCAGGAGGTTTGCTGGCCGCGTTCGGCATCCTGGCCGGCCTCCTGGGCCGCCAGGCCAGCGGCCGGGGAACTCACATCGACGTGTCGATGTATGAGGGGCTGCTCGGCCTGCTGCAGGTGGTCCAGTCGTGGACGCTGGCGTCGGCGCCGGATCCGTCGTGGGGCCGGGGCCTGCTGTCGGGGGCGGTCCCCTTCTATGACTGCTATCGCACGGCCGACGGGCAATGGCTGTCGGTGGCTGCTCTGGAGCCGAAGTTCTTCGCGAACCTCTGCACAGCACTCGGCCGCCCCGACCTGATCTCGGCTTATGCCGACCAGTCTCGATGGGGCGAGCTGCGGGCCGCATTCGAGAAGACCTTCTCCGCTGCCTCGCTCGCGGAATGGCTGGCCCGGCTGGAAGAGGTCGACACCGCGGTGGCTCCCGTGAGGTCGCTGCCCGACGCGTTCGACGCAGCGCAGCGCAGAGGGTTGCTGGACGCGCCGGGTGTGGTTGGCCCGCTGCCGCGCATGAGCGCGTGGAAGCCAACCGCGGGATCGGTCGTTACCCGGCCCGGGCAGCACACTCGCGAAATTCTCGACGAGATCGGCCTTTCCCCGGACGAGATCGAAACGCTGCGGGCGACCGGCGCGGTCACGGAGTGAAATCGGCGAGGACGATCCAAATCGGGATGATCATCGTCATTGTAAAGTATATGGACTCTGGACGTCGTAACGGAGAAACGATCGGAGAATGAGCATGCAGGCACGTGTCGCCGTCGTCACCGGCGCCGCTAGAGGAATCGGACGCGAGATCGCGTTAGCGCTAGGCCGGCAAGGCCGCCACGTCGCGGTGGTCGATCTGCGCGACCACGAGGCTAAGGAGACCGCGGCGACGATCACCGCAGCCGGCGGCACCGCCGTGCCCGTCGCCGTGGATGTCACCGACCCGGCGTCGGTGAAGGAGGGCCTCAACGAGGTTCGCCAGAAGCTGGGATCGATCTCCATCCTGGTCAACAACGCTGGGTGGGACGAGCTCAAGCCCTTTGTCGATACCGACGAGGAGTTCTGGCAGCGCGTCATCGAGATCAACTACAAGGGCGTGCTTCGGACCACGCACGACGTGCTTCCGGCGATGATCGAGGCGGGGTGGGGGCGGATTGTCAACATCGGCTCGGACGCCGGTCGTGTCGGTTCGTCGCTGGAGTCGGTGTACTCGGGGGCCAAGGGCGCTGTGATCGCATTCACGAAGACGATCGCTCGCGAGGTCGCCCGCGCGGGGGTAACCGCCAACACCGTGTGCCCCGGCCCGACCGACACCCCTTTGCTACAAGAGATCGTCCGCGGCCAAGCCGATGCAGACAAGGTGATCGGTGCGATGACCCGGGCGGTGCCGATGAAGCGTCTGGGCCGGCCGGAGGAGGTCGCCGCCGCGGTCGCGTTCCTCGCTTCCGACGACGCGGGGTTCATCACCGGACAGACGCTGTCGGTGAGCGGCGGCCTTACCATGGCGTAGCTCTGAACCATGGCGTAGCTCTGACCGACGGCCGCAGCGCCGGGAACGCTACCGCCCCCCGGTGCCGCTCCTTAGCTCCAGGTTCTTGACGATAGGGGGATCGGCGCTGAGCTTCCCGACGCGGCGGGCGCCACCGGGAGAGCCGATTTCGGAGAAGAAGTCGGCATTGATCTGCTGATAGTGCCGTACACCGTCGGGGAGGTCGGTCTCGTAGTGGATCGCCTCCACGGGGCAGACCGGTTCGCACGCCCCGCAATCGATGCACTCGGCGGGGTGGATGTACATCATCCGTTCGCCTTCGTATATGCAGTCGACCGGGCATTCTTTGATGCACGTCTTGTCGAGAACGTCGACACATGCCTCGGTAATCACATAAGTCACGGATTCACCTTTCTCTACTCTTTATGTAACCCCGTTGCGACGTCACGCTGGACGTGGCGGATGACCGTAGGCTGGTACCTGCCAGAACGGGGCCGTGCGCTTCACACGGCCGAGGAGCCGAAGATGGTCTCGGCTATCCGGGCACGGTGTTGGCGCGGGGTCCCGTACGCCTGTTCCATGGCCTTCCCCCGTTTGAGCCACAGGTGCAGGTCATGCTCCCAGGTGAAACCGATCCCACCGTGGCATTGCAAAGCGCTGTCGTTGGCGGTCTTTTCCGCTTCCGACGCGCAACTCTTGGCAACCGCCGCGGCCGTCGGCGCTTCATCCGAACCAATGGCGACCAAGTGCGCGGCGACCCACGTCGCCGGCCGGGCGAATTCGACCGCGAGATAGGCATTGGAGAGTTGATGCTTGACGGCCTGAAACGATCCGACCGGTCTGCCGAACTGCTCCCGCTGCCGCACATAATCGACCGTGGTTTCTACTAAGTACGCCCCGATGCCCACGAGCGTGGCAGCGGCGGCCACGGCGGCGCGTACGGCTAAAAGGTCCGCCCGTCCGGTGCTGCCGGGCAACAAGGTATCGGAGGTGGCTTCGGCGCGGATAGTCGCCAGGCGGCGGGCGCCGTCCTCGACTTCGTGGGACTCGATGTCGCAGTTGCTCACGGGTACGACATGCAGACAGTCCTCGCTCGCCACCACGATGAGGTCGAACGAGCTGTCGATGACAGCGAACGGTGCACCCGGCGGCTGAATGGTGGCGATTAGTTCGCCGGCTGCGATGGCGGGCAACCACCGCTCGATCTGGCGGTCGCTGCCCATGTCTGCGATCGTCAGCGCCGCCACCGCGGTCTCCAGCAGCGGGTCGGGAAGCGCGACCCGGCCGGCTTCCTCGAGCAGCAATGCGAGCTCCACATCAGAGCGCCCCAGGCCGCCGAACCGTTCTGGCACTACGACACCGAGGAACCCAATCTCGGCCAGTCGAGCCCACGCCGCGCGATCGACGGCGCAGTCGGCATCCCAGGCCGAACGAACCCGCGACGCAGGGTACTCGGCACGCAAGAATTCCCGTGCCGCGGCTGCCAGCTCTTTCTGGTCGGGCGTGAGGTCGATGTTCACCGCGGCTCCCGTGGAAGTCCGAGCAGGCGCTCGCCGATGATGTTGCGTTGTATCTCGTTGGTGCCGGCGAAGATTCGCGACGCCCGAGCGTGCCAGTATCGGCGATGAAACCCGGCTCCAGCGGCACAGCCGGATGAATCCGCCAGTTCTGCGAAGGGACCCAGGATCTGCAGAGCGGTTTCCTGGATTCTGCTGTCGAGCTCCGACCAATACAACTTGACGAGGCTGGACCTGGAACCGACGCCGGTGCCCGCGGCGAGTTGGCTGGCGATGTGCTGCATGTACCGGCGGAAAAGCTCGGCCTCGGCGAAGCGCGAGGCGATCTCGTCCCGGAGGGCGGGATCGTCGGCGATGCCCATACGTGTGGCGAGGTCGACCAATTGCCGCACGTCGTTGGACAGACGCACGTGGTTGCCCAAGCCGGTGCCGCGCTCGTAGCCCAGCGTCGCCATGGCAACGCGCCACCCGTCACCGACCGCACCGATGACGTTCTTCGCGGGAACGCGCACGTCGGTGAAAAACACCTCGGAGAAACCCGGCTCGCCGTGCAACTGGCGGATCGGCCGCAACTCGATGCCAGCAGTGTCCATCGGCAGCACGATGTATGTCAGGCCCCGATGCCGAGTCTGGCCGGGGTCCGTGCGGACCAGGGCGAACATCCATTCGGCGAACGCGGACAGTGATGTCCAGATCTTCTGGCCATTGATGACGAAATCGTCTCCGTCAAGGACCGCCCGAGTTCGCACGGCGGACAGGTCGCTGCCCGCGCCCGGTTCGGAGAATCCCTGGCACCATAACTCGTCGCAGCTGAGCATCCCCGGCAGCCAGCGCTGCTTCTGCTCGGTGGTGCCGAATTCGATGATGGTGGGGCCCGCTAGTCCGAGGGCGAGACGGTTCAACCGCTGCGGAGCTGCGGCTCGGTGGTACTCCTCGTCGAACAGCATCTGGCGCATGAAGTCGGCACCTCCGCCGCGGTACTCTCGCGGCCAATGCAGCGCCGAGTAGCCCGCGGTGTACAGCGCTTTCTCCCATTCCCGATGTGCGGCCACACCCTCGGCCGTGTAGGGCGGCGGTAAGGGGTGAGTGGGCGCGTTGGTCGTCAGCCAGGCGCGTACTTCATCGCGGAACGCCAGCTCTGAATCGGAGTACGACAATTCCATCGTCAACGTCCCCCCGGATTCTCGCCCACACCGCCGTTGCGAGTTGAGCGCATCGTCAACGCCAAGGGGAGAAGTCGGGCTTGCGTTTGTTCATGAAGGCATCGGCGCCTTCGGATTGCTCTCCGGACACGAAGAAGCCGGGGTTCACCTGGTTGAGAATGCTGAACCGGTCCTGTGCTTCCCGCATGGGCGCGACCGCGTCGTCAAAGGACTTTTTGACCAGTTTCAGCACGGTCGGGCTAAGCGCCAGCAACTCGTCACACCAACGCGCGACTTCGGCATCGAGATCCTCCGGCGGCACACACGCGTTGATGAGCCCCCAGTCCAGCGCCTGCTTGGCCGAGTAGCGCCGGCACAACATCCACATCTCCTTGGCCCGCTTCATACCGACCACCGTCCACAGGTAGCTCACCAGCCACCCCTCGGCTGGACTGGCGACGCGCGGACCGTTCTGTCCGAGCACCGAGCGATCAGACGCGATGGTGAAATCGCAGGCGTAGGCCATGTGGTGTCCCCCGCCGATCGCGTAGCCGTCCACCCGGGCGATCACCGGCTTGAGACATTCACGAAACGCGCGGTAGAGCTGCTTGACCAACTCGTCGAAGGAGTCATCGCCGGCGTTGAACGTGCTCTCGTCCTCCACGCTGACGTCACCACCCGCGCAGAATGCCCGTTCGCCGGCACCGGTCAGCACGATCACCCCGACGTCGCCGTCCTCGCCGGCACGTCGCACGGCCGATGTCAACTCCCTGAGGGTGTGCGGCGTGAATGCATTCAATTTGTCGGGACGATTGATCGTTATCCGGGCGACGGCATCCTTGACTTCGTAGCGGATGTCGGAGAACTCCACCATTGAACTGCTCATTGAACAACTGCTCCTTCCCAACGTTTCCGGGCCTCGGACTTGGCCTCGGTTACCGATATGCAGAGGACTTGGGTTGCCACGCGGGGGACAGCGGCCCTGCCGTCACACCGAGACGTTGCACGTTCTCGGCACGCCCCGCAGCAAACGCGACTGTCGCCTAGCCATAGCCGAAGTCGGGTGGCCGCTTATTGATGAAGGCGTCGAAGCCCACCCGGGCCTCTTCCCCGGCGAAGAGGTCGACAACCCCAGCGGACTCGGCCCGAAAGCCCGCGCAACGCCCCCCGTCCAGTCGTGCGAGCACACACGATTTGATGCGGCGCATGGCCTGGCGCGCGCCCGACGCGAGTTGTCGAGCGAACTCGACGGCTTCGCCAACGACTCGGTCGCCCTCCACGACTCGGTTGACCAGGCCGAGCGCATGCGCTTCGGCAGCGCTCACCTGCCGGCCGGTGTAGAGCAGTTCCAGGGCGCGGCCCTTGCCGATCGTCTCGCACAGCCGCTGCGTTCCTCCGGCGCCGGGAAGCAGGCCCAGACGAACCTCGGGAACGCCGAGCCGCACGTGTTCGCCTGCGAACCGCAGGTCGCACGCGAGGGCGAGTTCGAGGCCACCGCCCATGGCGTTACCGTTGATCGCTGCGATCACCGGCAACGGCAGTGCTTCCAGATCGTTGAGGGCCCGTTGAATCGCGTTGACGAAATACGCAAATCCGGCAAGATCGATGTCGCGCATCACCTTGATGTCGGCGCCGGCGACAAACTGTTTTCCGTGTCCGGTAACGACGATGGCGCCGACCTCAGGCTGCAACGCTGTCTCCGAGGCTGCCCTGCTGATTTCGTGTACCACCTGCAGATCCAGCGCGTTAGCCGGCGGGCGGTCCACCGTCAACAGCGCGACACCTCTATCCACCTCGACGCGGACGAACTTCGTGTCGCCTACGGCGATAACCATCGAACCTCCAGTAGCGCTGACGCTTGCACCCTTGCACGCCAGACCTTATCGTAGTACTGATTATAAGGCAATGTGGCTATCCGCGCCGCCTACTGAACCGGGAGGCGCAGGACTGCACGCATGCCAGCTGCACCACACCAGGGGGCGTGTAGTCGCCGGGTGGTCGTCATGACCGAAACAAGGGAGTTCCGAATGCTCACGTTCCGCGGAAAGCCGACACCGGAGCAGTCGGCATTTGTCGAAGCCGTCGATGGCTTCTGCCAGCGCGAATGCCCACCGCACAAGCTCCGCGAGCTGACCAAGGGCGGGACCGTCGCCCACAATGACGAGCTGTACGGCAAGCTCGCCAGCACCGGCTGGCTCGGACTGACGATCCCCGAGGAGTACGGCGGGGTCGGGGGAACACTGTCAGAGGTCGCGCTGCTGACCGAGCGCCTGGCCTACCATCGCGTCCCGGTCGGCGGGTACCTGACCACGGTGATCACACTGCAGGCGCTGATCAAGTACGGGTCAGAAGAGCAGAAACGTGCCGTCTTGCCCGGCGTCGCTGCCGGCGACATCCTGTCCATCGCGATCACCGAGCCCGACACCGGCTCTGACGCAGCTGCGGTCAAGACGCGTGCCCGCAAGGAGGGCTCGCGGTGGACGCTCAGCGGTGAAAAGACCTTCACGAGCAACGCCAACCATGCCCGCTGGGTACTCGTGGTGACCCGCACCAACACCGAAGCGCCCAAGCATCAAGGGCTGAGCCTGTTTCTGCTGCCGATGGACCGGCACGGCATCAGCTTCGAACGGCTCGACATGCTCGGCCATATCGACACCAACATCACTCGCTATGAGGATGTCGATGCCGGCGATGACGAGATCGTCGGAGGAATCGACCAAGGGTGGCGGGTGCTGGTACGCGGCCTCAACAGCGAGCGGCTCATCATCGCGGCCGAGGCCCTCGGCATCGGGCAGCGCGCGTTCGACGACACGCTCCGTTATGTAAAGGAGCGGCGCCAGTTCGGCCAACCTATCGGTCGCTTCCAAGCACTCCAACACGGCCTTGCCGAGAGCGCGACGAAGTTGCTGTCCACCCGGTTGCTGGTGGAGCACACCGCCGCGTTACTCGCAGCCGGAGACCCAGCGCCGGGTGAGGCTTCCATCACGAAGCTGCAGGCGACGGAGACCGCAAAGGACGTAGCACTGCAAGGTATGCAGTTCATGGGCGGTATGGGGTACAGCATGGAAAGCGAGATGCAGTCCTATGTCAGGGACGCTCTGGTCATGACAATTTTCGGCGGCACGTCGCAGATTCAGAAGAACATCATCGCCGCCCAACTCGGACTTGCCGACTGATCCGAGAGTACTGCGGCACAGCAACGTTCGCGCTTTTCCGGGCGCGGGATGGTCACATCAAGAGGCACATCGAACAGGGATGAAGGGAACAATCATGGCAGTCGAGATCGACTTGACCGGGCGCTCCGCGATCGTCACCGGCGCGGGCAGCGGAATCGGGCGCGAGGTAGCAACTCTTCTCGCGCGCGCCGGCGCGAAAGTTGCGGCGGCGGATGTCAACGAGGCTGCCGCCAAGGAAACGGCTGCGATCGTCGAACAGGCGGGCGGCACTGCGATCGCCGTCACGGTGGATGTGCGCGACCCCCAGCGCGCGCGCGATGCGGTGAGCGCCACGGTAGAGCAGTTCGGTGGTCTGGATATCCTCGTCAACAACGCCGCGGCCTGGAGTGTGGATCTCTTCAAGAACCTCACCTACGAGCAGTACCAACTCGACGTCGGCGTCACCCTGATCGGCACGATGGTGATGACCAAGGCGGCCTACGACCACATGCGTGAGCAGAAATCGGGAACGGTGGTGAATCTGATCTCAGACGCCGGCCGGATCGGCGAACCATTCCTCGTTTCCTACAGCGCCGCTAAAGGTGGGGTCGTCGGCTTTACGAAGGCATTCGCCAAAGAAGCCGGCCGCTACGGCATCCGATGCAACGCGGTGTCGCCGGGCACCACGAAGACCCCAGGCGCCAGCGCACTGATCGAAAAGTGGGGTGGTGAGGAGACTTTGGTCAAGGCCTACCCGCTGGGCCGACTCGGCGAACCTATCGACCAGGCCAACGCGATCCTGTTCTTCTGCTCGGATCTCAGCTCGTGGATCACCGGTCAGATCCTCAGCGTCAGCGGTGGCTACAGCATGGTGGACTGATCGTCACCCTCTACAGCCCTCCGCGTATAGGATTGCGTTTTTTGTCATGTCAGCGAAGTGGTCAGGTAGGGGAATCACCGCATGCCGTCCCGTAACTTCACCGGGCGCGAAGCAGCGGAACAGAACCGCGGTGGTCCGCCTGGCCGGACCTACAGCGAACCGAGGCACACATAAACGAGGCATACGAGCATGACCGTCGCGGATGCTACCCCGCTGCCGTGGTCAGACGGCGACCGTCGGCGGTCGGGCCGGCACTTCTACTGCTCGCTTGGCAGCGGTTGTAGACCGCAGAATCAGCGGCTGGCGCTAACCGGCTTGGTAGCTTGGTAGAGCGCAGCGAACTGCTCGCGGAGCTGGTATTTGAGTATTTTGCCGCCGACGGTCTCGGGTAGCTTTTCGGCGAACACGACGCGCTTAGGGGTCTCGAAACCGGCGAGCCGCTGGCGGCAGAAGGCGACAATGTCCGACTCGGTGGGCGCGCGCCCGGCGTGGGACGTGACGATTGCTGTGACGGCTTCACCCCAGTGGGGGTGGGGCAGTCCGATGACCGCCGCACGCGCTACGTCGGGGTGGGTGTGCAGCACAGCCTCTACGCGCATGCTCGAGACGTTCTCTCCACCGGTCTTGACGATGTCTTTGTAGCGATCGACCATGATCCGCAGCCCGTCGCGGTCAATCGATGCGCTGTCGCCGGAGTGAAACCAACCGCCGCGGAATGCCTCGCGGGTGGCGGCTGGGTTGCGGTAGTAGCCGGCGGTCATGATGGGCGATCGGTAGACCGCCTCACCGGGCTGCCCGCGCACAGGTTGGCCAGATTCGTCGACGACGTCGGAGGCCAGCAGCGGGCTGGGCACACCGACGTAGTTGGCCTGCGGCGCGGTGGCGCGGTGCGCCTCGGGCCATTTTGCGGGCCAGAACCGGTGACATGCGATCGCCTCGGTCTGACCGAAGATGCCCATCGCCACCAGTTCTGGGCCGCAGCGCTGCACCAGCCGGTCGAGCAGCTCCGGGGCCAGTGCTCCCCACCCGTACACCAGCACGCGCAGGCTGGTTGGGTCGAACTCCGGGTGGGCCTCGAACTCGTCGGCTAGGGACGCAACGAACTGCGGTGAGCCGGCCCACAGCGCCGTGATCCGCCGGGCGTCGACAGCCTTGGCTACCACCTCGGGTACAGGCTTTCGGCCGATGAGCAGGCGGCCTCCGCTGAGAAACGCCGAGAACATGAAGATCTGGTCGCCGACGTGATAGGTGACCGGCAGGAACGTGGCAAGGCGCAGGTCGGATTCCACGGTGAGACCGCGAGTCAGCGAGAGTGCGAAGTTCATCGCCGCCAGGTAGGTGCAGTGGTGGGACATCATTGCGCCTTTGGGCATCGATGTGGTGCCGGAGGTGAACAACAGCTCCCAGATGTCGTCGCCGTGGATCTCCACGTCGGGCTCGGTGTCGGGTTTGCTGTCGATCAGCTCGGCGAAACTTGGCGAGCCAACCACAGGGGCGCCGCCGATGGTGATCGTCACACCTGGGCGCAGGCCGGCCGCGCTGAATCCGCGTTCGGC
Organism: Mycobacterium sp. DBP42; assembly: GCF_005924235.1. Lineage (NCBI taxonomy): Bacteria > Bacillati > Actinomycetota > Actinomycetes > Mycobacteriales > Mycobacteriaceae > Mycobacterium > Mycobacterium sp. DBP42. Next base: position 27,518 of record NZ_VCMY01000029.1, on the reverse strand, counting down.
GCGGGGCCATAGCTCGGCGTCCACCACCGCGAAGGCCGGTTCGGTTTGTCCGATGAGGTGTTCAACCACATCGGGAGCCAGGTTGGGGTTGAGGGGGACGGCCACCATTCCCGCCTTCGCGATGCCGATCTTGGCGAGACAGGCTTCGACGGAGTTCTCGCAGAACAGCAGCACCCGCGCGCCAGGTTGGAGCCCCGCGCTGGCGAGCGCGTGCGCGAATTGGTTTGCGGTTTGGTCTGCCTCACGATAGGTCAGCCGGGCAAACCGCCGGTCCCCATAGGCACCGGGCCATCCGGCGATCGCGATCTGGTCGGGATAGCTCCAGGTGAGCCGTTCGAGCACATCACCTACCGATGTCCGTTCCCAGCGGCGCGTTGCTCGCCTGCCTCGCAGGGTGGTCACATCCGGGTCCATTGCAGCTCCTTGTGCGCGAGTCACGTTCAGAATGTCACGCCGATGCCGCGCGATCAATGCTCTAGTTACTCCTGGTTCACAATGTCTGGTGCTGGCGCCACCCCGAGACAGCCGTGCGCGGCCGTCCTGAGCAGCTCGGCGAGCCGAACTGGCGGTAGTCCGCTGCGGAAGAACAGGGTCGACTGGATGGCGCCGATGGCGGCATGCACCGCGACCCGCAACTCGGCGTCGGCCAGGTCGGGACGCAGGTGGCCGAGCACGTGGACCCACTCCTCCACGTAGTGTCGTTGGTCTCGGCGCAGTCTTCGCTGCTGTTCCGGCGCAACGTTGTGCCCCTCGCGGTGGTAGACGGCCAGCACCGCGCGGTCTTCGACGGCTATCCGGACATGGTCGTCGACCAGCGCCGACAGGGCTTCGGCATCGCTCGGCGCTGTCGAAATGATCGCCCCGGCACCGTGACTGAGCCGTCGCATCACCCTGTCGAGAAGTGCTACCAGGATCGCGTCCTTGCTGGGGAAGTGGCGATAGATCCCCGAGCCCACGATGCCCGCCCGGGCTCCGATGTCGACGAGGGCCACGCCGTGGTACCCGCGCTCGGCGACCAGTTCGGCCGAAGCGGTCAGGATCCGCTCCTTTCGTTGCGGGTCGCGCTGCCGTGCGTGCGTCGCACCGTCCCCCATCTGGCCCTCCTCGCCGTGCATGTCGTACAGTCTCCTACGTGAACAGTGAATCACATACCGTGCTTCTCGAGGGAACACTGTGCCGGTGCTGACATCGCAGCTCGATACGTCGAGCGAGGCTTATCAGGCCAACCGGGAGGCGCAGTTGGCGCTGCTTGCACAGCTCGACGAGCAGGTTGCACTTGCGGTCGCCGGGGGTGGTGAGCGGTATCGGCGGCGGCATCGTGAGCGGGGGCGGCTTCTGGTCCGGGAGCGTATCGAGTTGTTGCTGGACCCGGCCAGCCCGTTTTTGGAGTTGTCGACGTTGGCTGCCTGGGGGACCGGGTTCACCGTCGGCGCCAGCGTGGTGACGGGCATCGGGGTGGTGTCGGGCGTGGAGTGCATGGTGATTGCGCACGACCCGACGGTGCGGGGTGGGGCGATGAACCCGTATTCGCTGCGAAAGACGCTGCGCGCGCTGGAGATCGCGCGGGTGAACCGGCTGCCGGTGATCAACCTGGTGGAGTCCGGCGGGGCGGACCTGCCCCAGCAGGCCGACCTGTTTGTGCCGGCCGGCCGTATCTTTCACGAGCTTACGGAGTTGTCGGCGCTGGCGATCCCCACGGTCGCCTTGGTGTTCGGGAATTCGACGGCGGGCGGGGCGTATGTGCCGGGGATGTGTGACTACGCGGTCCTGGTGGACCGGCAGGCCAAGGTTTTTCTGGGTGGTCCGCCGTTGGTCAAAATGGCGACAGGTGAGGTGGCCGACGATGAGGCGCTGGGCGGTGCCGAGATGCATAGTCGGGTGTCGGGGTTGTCGGACTATTTCGCCGCGGACGAGCGCGATGCGATACGGATTGGCCGCCAGATCATGTCGCGGATCAACTGGCGCAAACTCGGCCCCGCTCCTGTGGGGTGCGCGGCGGCGCCGCTGTATGACCCGGAGGAGATTCTCGGGATCGTCTCGGCCGATGTGAAGGTGCCGTTCGACCCGCGTGAGGCGCTGGCGCGGGTGGTGGATGGCTCGGAGTTCGACGAGTACAAGCCGCTGTACGGGACATCGCTGGTCACCGGGTGGGCGCAGGTGCACGGCTATCCGGTGGGGATCCTGGCCAACCATCGAGGCGTGTTGTTCTCCGAGGAGGCCAAGAAGGCCAGCGAGTTCATCCTGCTGGCCAACCAGACCGATACGCCGTTGGTGTTTCTGCAGAACACCACGGGCTACATGGTCGGTGCGAGCTACGAGCAGGGCGGCATCATCAAGGACGGCGCCAAGATGATCAACGCGGTGACCAACAGCACGGTGCCGCACCTGACGATCACCATGGCCAGTTCGTTCGGTGCCGGCAACTACGGCATGTCCGGGCGCGCGTATGATCCGCGGCTGCTGTTCGCCTGGCCCGGGGCGAAGCTGGCGGTGATGGGCGCGGCGCAGTTGGCCGGGGTGATGTCGATCGTCGGGCGGGAGTCGGCGGCGTCGATGGGGCGGCCGTTCGACGAGGAGGCCAACCGCGAGCGCACAGCGGCGATCGAGGCCCAGATCGACACGGAGTCGCACAGTTTCTTTGTCACCGCCCGGCTGTATGACGACGGGATCATCGATCCGCGCGACACCCGCACCGTGCTGGGCATGTCGCTGTCGGCGGTGCACTCCAACACCGTGGCCGGCCGCCGCGGCTTCGGCGTCTTTCGGATGTGAGGCAGATGATCCAGAAACTGTTGGTGGCCAATCGCGGCGAGATCGCCGCCCGGGTGATGCGCACCGCGCACGCCATGGGTCTGGGGACCGTCGCGGTCTATTCCGACCCTGACGCCGACGCGCCGTTTGTCGGCCTGGCCGATGAGGCTGTGCGGCTGGCGGGCGCCGCGCCGTCGGATACCTACCTCAACGCCGAGGCGATCATCGATGCGGCCCGGTTGACGGGGGCCGATGCGGTGCATCCGGGCTATGGGTTCCTCTCGGAGAACGCCGGGTTCGCGGCCGCCTGCGCCGAGGCCGGGCTGACGTTCGTGGGGCCACCGCCGGCGGTCATCGCCGCGATGGGCTCAAAGGTCGAGGCGAAAGCGCTCATGGAGAAGGCCGGCGTGCCCGTGCTGCCCGGCGCAACCCTGGACGAGGACTCCGATCTGGCCGCCGAGGGTCAGCGGGTGGGCTACCCGCTGCTGGTGAAGGCGGCGTTCGGCGGTGGCGGGCGCGGCATGCGGATCGTGGAATCCGCCGACGCGCTGGCCGACGCGGTGGCGGCTGCCCGCCGGGAAGCGGCCTCGGCCTTCGGCGATGCGACGGTGTTCCTCGAGCGCTACGTCGTGAATCCGCGGCACGTGGAAGTGCAGATCCTTGCCGACACACACGGGGCGGTGGTGCATCTGTTCGAGCGCGACTGCTCGATTCAGCGCCGCCACCAGAAGATCGTCGAGGAGTCCCCGTCGCCGGCCGTCGACGACACACTGCGCGCCGAACTCGGTGCGGCCGCGGTGGCCGCGGCCAAGGCAATCGGTTATGTCGGCGCGGGCACCGTCGAGTTCGTGTTGTGGGCGGGCGGGTTCGCCTTCCTGGAGGTCAATACCCGGCTGCAGGTGGAACATCCGGTCACCGAGCTGATCACCGGCCTGGACCTGGTGGAATTGCAGCTGCGGATCGCCGACGGCGAGCCGCTGCCACCGGAGGCGTTCGATGCCCGCATTCGCGGGCATGCGATCGAGGCGCGGCTGTATGCCGAGGACGTCTGCGCCGGCTTCCTGCCCGCCACCGGCGTGCTGCACCGCTTCGCCGTACCGGATGACCCGGGCGTGCGGGTGGACACAGGCGTGGCCGACGGCTCGGTGGTCAGCCCGCATTACGACCCGATGCTGGCCAAGGTGATCGCGCACGGACCCACCCGGGCCGACGCCGCACGAAGGCTGGCGCGGACGCTGGCGCGCGCTCAGCTGCACGGCGTGACCACCAACCGCGACCTGCTCGTCGGGATCCTGCGCGAGGAGGAGTTCCTGGCTGGCAGCACCGACACGGGCTATCTCACTCGCCATGACCCGTCGGTGCTGGCGGCGCGCGTGCCTGGCGCGCTGGCCGTGCATGCGGCCGCGGCGGCGCTGGCCGCCCAGGTGCTAGACAGGTTGTCGAGCCCGGTGTTGCGGACCCTTCCTGCGGCGTGGCGCAACATTGTGAGGACGTCCCAACGCGCCAGCTACCGTTGCGGTGAGCGTGCTATCGGGGTCGCCCACCGCCAAGTCGGTGATCGGGTGCTGATCGAGGTGGACGGTGAGCCGCTGTCTGGGGTACGGGTGCAGGCGGCGGCGCCGCAGCGGGTCGTCCTGGAGATCGATGGCGTGCGTCGCTCGATCAGTGTGCATCGCGCTTGCGGTGTGTCGTATGTGGATAGCGCTTTGGGTTCGACGGTTCTGGTCGAGGTGCCGCGGTTCCCCGATCCGTCGTCGGCGCGGCACGCCGGCTCGCTGGTGGCCCCGATGCCGGGAACGGTTGTGCGGGTACTGGCTACCCCCGGCGCGGATGTCGCCACCGGGCAGGGGTTGATCGTGTTGGAGGCGATGAAGATGGAGCACACCGTCACCGCGCCCGCCGACGGGACCGTCGTCGACGTCTGTGTGGCGGCCGGTGATCAGGTCGACGCCGGCCAGACACTCGCCATTGTCGAGGACAGCAGCGCGGCCAGTGACGGAGGGCAGCAGTGAGCGATCCGGTGACCTACCAGGTCGTCGACGGCGTGGCCTGGTTGACCATCAACCGGCCCGAGGCGCGCAACGCGCTCAACGCCGCCGTGCGCGAGGGCCTGTGGGATGGGATCCGTCGGTTCAACGACGACGCGAACGCCCAGGTTCTGGTCCTGACCGGGGCGGGGGACAAGGCGTTCTGCGCGGGCGGGGACCTCAAGGAGATGGCCCAGGGCGGCCTGACCGTGCCGCCGCCGGATTTCGCCCCGCAGTTCGGCCGCAACATCGATGTCGCCAAGCCGACCATCGCCGCTGTCAACGGGGTCGCGTTCGCCGGTGGGTTCCTGCTCGCCCAGCAGTGCGACCTGGTGCTGGCCGCCGAGCACGCGACGTTCGCGATCACCGAGGTCAAGGTCGGCAGGGGAGCGCCCTGGGCCGCCCCGCTGTCATGGTTGGTGCCGCCGAGGATCGCCCTGCAGGTCCTGCTCACCGGGGATTCGCTCAGCGCGCACCGGGCACACGAGGTGGGGCTGGTCAACGAGGTGGTGCCGGCAGCCCGGCTGCGCGAGCGCGCCCAGGAGCTCGCGGAGCGGATCGCCGCCAACGCGCCGCTGTCGGTGCTGGCCGCAAAGCGCACGGCCTATTTGTCGGCGCACCACCGGCTCGATGAGGCCTACGCGCGCGCCGAGCAGATCTGGGCGCCGGTGTATCACTCCGAAGACGCGCAGGAGGGGCCGCGGGCGTTTCGGGAGAAGCGGGCACCGGTGTGGAAGGGACGCTGAGCGTGGCGGTATCGATGAATGCGCTGGCCGATGACCTGGCCGCCGAGACCGCCGACCTGCGCGACCTGCTACTGCCGCTGAGCGACGCCGATTGGCGCCGGTCTACGCCAGCGGAAGGGTGGTGTATCGGCGACCAGGTATCGCACCTGGCCTACTTCGATGACGTCGCCGTGCAAGCGGCGACCGACGCAGACGGCTTCCTCGCCGAGTTGGCCCGGCTGAACGCCGACGGCGGGGTCAACCCGGATTCGATCGCCACGCGCTATCACGAGATGTCCGGCGAGGAGCTGCTGGCCTGGCTGGACCAGGCGCGAAGCCGCCTGCTGGCCGTGTACAGCTCGCTCGACCCGTCCACACGAGTGCCGTGGTTCGGCCCACCGATGAGCGCCGCGTCGTCTCTGACCGCTCGGCTGATGGAGACCTGGGCGCACGGCCAGGACATCGCCGATGCGCTCGGCATCGGCCGCGAACCCACCCACCGGCTGCGCCACGTCGCCCACCTGGGCGTGCGCGCGCGGGCGTTCAGCTATACGGCCAACGGGCGTCAGGCGCCGGATTTGCCGGTGCGGGTCGAGCTCACCGCACCAAGTGGCGCGATGTGGAGTTGGGGCCCCCAGGACGCCGTGGATCGGGTGAGCGGGCCTGCGCTGGACTTCTGTCTGGTGGTGACCCAGCGGCGGCACCGCGACGACACCGCGTTGGTGATCAGCGGGTGTGCGGCGGGGGAGTGGATGGCCATCGCCCAGGCGTTCGCCGGACCCGCGGGAGCGGGCCGGAAGAGGGGACAGTTCCGATGACGGCGACAACCGATCGTGCCTCGGTGGTGCGGATCGCCAACTGTTCCGGGTTCTACGGCGACCGCATCGCTGCCGCGCGCGACATGGTCGAGGGCGGCCCCATCGACGTGCTGACCGGGGACTATCTGGCCGAGCTGACCATGCTCATTCTCGCCAAGGCGCAGCGGAAGGATCCGGGCGCCGGGTACGCGAAGACGTTTCTCACCCAGATCGAGCAGGTGCTCGGCACCTGCCTGGATCGCGGCATCAGGATCGTGGCCAATGCCGGCGGGCTGAACCCGGCGGGCCTTGCCGGCGCTGTCCGCGACGTGGCGGCTGAGCTCGGGCTCGACGCGCGGGTGGCCCACGTGCAAGGTGACGACCTGCGCGGCAAACTGACGGCCATCACCCCGCCGGTGGGCGGGGAGCCCGTCTCGGCCAACGCCTACCTCGGGGGGTGGGGTATCGCGGCCGCCCTCGACGCGGGTGTCGATGTGGTGGTGACCGGCCGGGTCACCGACGCGTCGCTGGTCCTCGGGCCGGCGGCGTGGTGGCATGGCTGGCGAAGCGACGACTGGGATGCGCTGGCCGGCGCGGTCGTCGCCGGGCACGTCATCGAGTGCGGGCCGCAGGCGACCGGTGGCAACTACGCGTTCGCCGAGGACCTGCCCGACTCACGCTATCCGGGTTTTCCAATCGCCGAGGTCGCCGCGGACGGGTCGTCGGTGATCACCAAACACCCGGGTACCGGCGGCCTCGTGTCGGTCGGCACGGTCACCGCGCAGCTGCTCTACGAGATCGGCCCGCCCGCCTACCTCGGGCCCGACGTCATCACGCACTTCGACACCATCACCCTCACCCAGGCCGGCCCGGACCGGGTCGCGATCCGCGGCACCCGGGGCAGCCCCCCACCGCCCACCCTCAAAGTTGCGCTCAACGACGCCGGCGGGTTCCGCAACACCATGACGATGGTGCTCACCGGGCTGGACATCGAGGACAAGGCCGCCCGCGCGGAAGCGATGCTGTTCGACGTACTGGGTGGACGCGACCGCTTTGCCGAGGTCGACGTGCGGCTGCTGCGCTTCGACACCGCCGACGCGCCGACCAATGAGCAGGCCACCGCTCACCTGCGGGTCACCGTCAAAGACCACGACCCCGCGAAGGTGGGCCGCCGCTTCTCCAACGCGGTGATGGAACTGGCGCTGGCCGGCTACGCAGGTTTCCACACCACCAGCCCGCCCACCTCGGAGTCGGCCTACGGGGTCTACCGGCCCGCGGCGGTGCCCCGCGCGATGGTCGAGCATGTCGTGGTGCTGCCCGACGGCGAGCGCCGTGTAGTGCCCGATCCACCCGCAGCCGCCGCGCTCGTGGTGGACCCCGTTGCTGCCCCGCCGGCGTGCCAGCCGGCCGGGCCGACCCGGCGCGCCCCGCTCGGCCGGGTCTGCGGCGCCCGCTCGGGTGACAAGGGCGGCGACGCCAACATCGGGCTTTGGGCACGCCACGACAACGGGTACGCGTGGCTGCGCGAGTACCTCACCGTGCAGCGGATACGCGAGCTGCTCGGCCCCGAGGTCGCCGACCTGAAGATCGACCGGTTCGACCTGCCCAACCTGCGCGCGATCAACATCGTTGTGCACGGCCTGCTCGGCGACGGGGTGGCCTCCTGCACCAGGCCCGACCCGCAGGCCAAGGGGCTGGGGGAGTACCTACGAAGCCGCATAGTCGACATCCCCGAGGCGCTGCTCGACAGCTAACCCGACCACAGACCACCCGCCGGCCGAGACCGACGCCCCATCCGCGCGCGGTTGATCAGTCGATGAGCTCGACAATGGTCGCGTTGGCCATGCCGCCGCCTTCACACATGGTTTGCAGCCCAAAACGAATGCCCTGATCACGCAGGTGGTGCACGAGCCGGGTCATCAGGATCGCCCCCGACGCGCCCAGGGGATGCCCGACCGCGATCGCGCCGCCCAGCGGATTCACCCGCGCCGGATCGGCACCCGTCTCCGCCAGCCAGGCCAGCGGCACCGCCGCGAACGCCTCATTCACCTCAAACGCCCCGATATCACCGATGGACAACCCGCCACGGCGGAGCACCTTCGCCGTCGCCGGGATCGGTCCCGTCAGCATCACGACCGGATCATTTCCCGCCACCGCGCCGGCATGGTAGCGGACGACGGGGGACAGGCCGAGTTCTTTGGCCCGCTCCGGCGAGCTGACCAGCACGGCGGCGGCCCCGTCCGAGATCTGGGAGGCGTTACCGGCATGGATGACCCCGTTTTCGAGGAAGGACGGTGTCAGTTTCGCCAGCTTCTCGACGGTGCTGCCGCGGCGCACCCCTTCGTCGGCCGCCAGGCCGGGGGCTTCCGGGACCGCGACGAGCTGGCCGTCGAAGGCGCCGGCGTCGATAGCCGCCGCGGTCTTGGCGTGGCTCGCGCAGGCAAATTCGTCGAGTGTGCGCCGAGAAAAGCCCCATTTCGCCGCGATCATCTCGGCTCCACGGCCCTGATGGAAGGTCCCTCCCTCGAGGGCCGTCTCGTAGCGGCGTAGCAGCCGTGGCCCGTAGGGCAGCCCGACGTCGCGACCGGCGCCTAACGGAACCCTGCTCATGCACTCCACGCCGCCGGCGACGACGAGATCGTACTGGCCCGACATCACCATGGCGGCCGCGAAATCCAGCGCCTGCTGGCTGGAGCCGCAGGCCCGGTTGACGGTGGTGCCGGGCACGGTGTCGGGCCAGCCGGCGGCCAGCGCCGCGGAACGGCCCACGTTCGCCGACTGGTCACCGACCTGGTTCACGCAACCCCAGATGACGTCGTCGATCAGGGCAGGGTCCACCCCGGTGCGCTCGACCAGCGCCTCCAGCACCCGTGCGGACAGATCTACTGGGTGCACATCTGCCAGCGCACCGCCCCGCTTGCCGATGGGCGTCCGTATCGCTTCGACGATCACCGCCTCAGGCATGCCAACCTCCCATACCCATTACCGAATAATCTCTAATAAGCATTGTGATGATCACCTCTGACGTGATGGATCCAACTCCGGTTTCGTGCTCGCTTTACGTCTACCGTCGGCGCATTGACCACATTTGCGGGGCGCGCTCGGTCTGTACAGCCACGTCCCAGCCCAGTGCCGGCGGCCCTGTCTCCAGCCGGAAGGTGCGCGCCATGGCGCGGGCAAGCGAAGGGTCTTTCGCCGCTTCGCGGGCAAGTTCGAACGCCTGTTCCTCGACGGCCTCGTCGGCAACCGATTCCCACGCAAGGCCCAATTGCGCCGCGCGGTCTCCATCGATCTCCGCGCCACACAGCGCCATCGCGGCGGCCGCTTCGCGGCCGGCGAGGCGGGAGAGCAGCACGAAGTGTCCCCCGCCCGGGTGCAGACCGATGCGCTGGAAGCCCGACATCAGCCGCGCGGTGCGAGCGACGATCCGCAGGTCGGTGGCCAACGCGAGGTTCAGGCCCGCGCCGACGGCCGGGCCGCGCACGGCGGCAATCGTCACCGCCCGGATCGACCCGATCCGGGTGAACGCGGCATAGATGGCGGACAGGCTGGCATAGGTGCTCTCTTCGGCGGGGTCTGATCCAGCGTCGCCGAGCGTCGTGGTGTGCGCTCCCGCGCAGAACGATCCGCCGGAGCCGCGGATCACCAGCGCGCCGATGGAGTCGTCGGCGTCGATTCGATCGGCGGCGGCGACCAGTTCCCGGGACATCTCCGGTGTCAGCGCGTTGCGCCGCTGGGGCGCGGCCAGGGTGAGGGTGGCCACGCCGCTTTCGACGGTGAGCTCGATCTCCATGTTCCTCCGTTCAGGCGGGTTACATGCCGGTGATCGTCGGCCACAGCCCGTCGCCGCCGCCCGCGATGACAGCGCGGCCCAGCTCTCGGGCCCAGTGTTCGGCGGAGCCGCACTCTTCGCGCCAGGCCCACAGCCGGCGGGTCAGGTGATGTAGGCGGTGTTCCTGGGTAAACCCGATCGCCCCGTGTACCTGATGGGCAATCCGGGCCGCTGGTCCGGCCGCGGCGCTGGTACGCGCTTTGGCCGCGGCTATGGCCAAGGTCGCGCTGTGCGGATCGGCAGCCACTGCGGCGACCGCTGCCTGGGCGGCAGCGCCGGCACCCGCAGCCAGGCAGGCCAACTCCGCGATCTGATGGGCCACGGCCTGAAACTGCCCGATGGGCCGACCAAATTGGACCCGCTCCCCGGCGTAGCGCACCGTCGCGTCCAGCACTGCATCCAGGGCACCGGAGAGTTGGACCGCGCGGGCGAGCGCACCAAGTCGGCGCAGGTGGCCCGCGGTGCCTGGCGGAACTTCGGCAAGCGCTGAGCGGGGTATCCGGACTTCATCGGCAGCCAGGTCGTCGCGCGGCTCACCGGCCAGATTGTCGATGCTCACCAATCGGCAGTCGGCAGGGTCGACAAGCGGAGAAATAGTCAAATCCTGTGGATCGAGGGTCGTCAGGCGACCTCGGACACTGGGGTGTCGGGCGATGGTTCCGGGGTGATGTCGACCGGACGTTCGAGGAGCTTGCCCTGGTGGAACACTGCGCCGGCCCGCACCAACGCCACCAGGTGTGGTGCGTTGACCGCCCGCCACCGCGACTGCGCTGCTTCGATCAGCTTGTAGGCCATCGCCATGCCCGCCGCCCGTGATCCCGGGCCCTTGGTCACCCTGGTCCGAAGCCGAACCGTCGCGAAGGTCGATTCGATCGGGTTCGTGGTGCGTAGATGCACCCAGTGCTCGGCGGGATACCGGAAGTACTCGAGCAGCACGTCGGCGTCATCGACGATTTTCTTCACCGCTTTCGGGTACTTCGCGCTGTAGTCACGTTCGAACGCTGCGATCGCCAACTGCGCCTTGTCGATGTCCTCGGCCCCGATGATCTCCTTCATCGCCGCCAACGCACCCGGATGCGCCGATTTCGGGAGTGCAGCAAGAACGTTGGCTTGTTTGTGGAACCAGCAGCGTTGTTCGCGGGTGGCGGGGAACACCTCCCGCAGTGCCCGCCAGAATCCCAAAGCTCCGTCCCCGACCGCGAGCGCCGGCGCGCGCATCCCGCGGCGGCGGCAATCCCGCAGCAGGTCCGCCCAGGACTCGGTGGACTCTCGGTAGCCGTCGGCCAGGGCGACGAGTTCCTTGCGGCCGTCCGCCCGCACCCCGAGCATCACCAACAGGCAGAGCTTTTCCTGCTCGAGCCGGACTTTCAGGTGGATGCCGTCGACCCACAGGTACACGTAGTCGACCTGCGAGAGGTCCCTGGTGCCGAAGGCCTTCGCCTCGTCCTGCCACTGGGCCGTGAGCCGGGTGATCGAGGATGCGGACAGTCCGGCGCCGGTGCCGAGGAACTGTTCGAGCGCCGGCCCGAAGTCACTGGTTGACAGGCCGTGCAGGTACAGCAGCGGCAGCACCTCCGATACCTGCTCGGACTTGCGAGCCCAGGCGGGCAGGATCGCCGAGGAGAACCGCTTGCGCTCGCCGGTATCGGGGTCGATCCGCTTGTCGTTCACGCGGGGCGCCTTCACCGCCACCGCACCCGCCGAGGTCACGACCTCACGTTCGGCGTGGTATCCGTTGCGGACCACCAGTCGGTGGCCGTGTTCGTCGACCTCACCGGCATACCGGGCTACATAGTCGGCGACCTCGGCCTGCAACGCCGCGGCCAGCATCTGCCGGGCACCGTCGCGGACGATCTGGTCGAGCAACGACCGGCCCGCACCGGCCGCATTGCGGGTCTCGTTGGAGTCGTCGTTGTTGTCTACTACCGTGAGCACGGGCGTGCCTTCCCGCCAGCGCGCCAACGCTGGTCTTGATCAGAATTCGGATTCCTTGCAGATCATCTTCCGGGAAGGCACGCCCGCCCGGGATCCACAGGTTCTGATCATTGCTCTCGCGACCCCGATGGTCACGACTATCTCTCTCCAGAATTTTTTGATGCTAACCATCAATGGGTTGTGCACAACTGCATCACTCTTTTCGAGTGCCTCAAACGTGGGGGTCTCCTCGACTCCGAGGCGCAGCCACAGGGCTCCGAGAGTTGTGAATATGGCGAGAAGGAAGGGGATCCTCCATGCCCAAACGAAAATTTCTTCCTGAGTGAATACGGCTGACAGGACACCAATCGCTCCCGAGCTAAGCAATAGACCTCCAGCTGTACTTACCTGCTGCCAGCTTCCGTAGAGGCCGCGGTGCGCGGGCGGGGCCGACTCAACCATAAAGATGGCCGAGCCAGATGATTCGCCTCCAGCTGCGATGCCCTGGAGCAGGCGGAGAATTGTAAGTAGGATAGGCGCAGAAATTCCGATGGAGGCCTGGGTTGGCAGCACACCAATAAGTACCGTGCAAATACCGATGAGCAGGACTGAAGTAACGAGAGCCAAGCGCCGGCCGTAACGGTCTCCAATGTGGCCAAACAGCACGGCGCCCAGTGGCTTCGTGAGGTAGCCGGAGGCGAAGACGGCAAAGGTTAAGATCAACGCGCCGGTTCCGTTGTCAGAAAAGAAGAGCTTGGCGAGGATAACCGCCGAATAGCCATAAATCCCGATGTCATAACCCTCCAAGACATTACCGGCTGCGGCGGCGATGGCGGCACGGCGAGAGTGGGTACGTACCGACTCAGACTCGAATTTGGACAGTGTTTGTTTCATTGGTCAGTCTTCCTTCTCTAATAGGCGGAGGGTGAGAATGTCGAACTTCTCCATGTGTCTAATTCGCGATCACTGATGCATCCGACCACTTGAAGCGAAGTTGTGTCGAACACGCGACGGCATGTCGCGTCGCAGAAGCTTTTTGTCTCGCTCGAGAGCATTTTCACGTCGAAGGTCAATCTCTCTTCCTGGGGGAGATTGACCTGGCGCTGCATTCCAGTTGGAGCATGATGGCCTGTGGGCCACTGCCCTCTGTTAGGCAGAGAGTGACTCTGATGGGTGCTATCCACTCGCTCGTCGTTCGTCAATGGTTCCGCTCAATCCGGGCTTCGCAGCTCGTGGCGGTCGCCCGCCTACTCGATCGCGTTGACGCTGGCCAGGCGGCCCAGTGGAGCCGTGGAGAGCCAATGTCGAGTAGGCGCACGGATGTTGGTATGGCGCCTGGCAGCCAGCCGGTTGTGGTTGCTGTTGTATCGGCGTGTATTCACGTCAACCAAGGCGTACCAATCGGGATGGGCTCGGCGGGCCCCATCAGCAGCTGGCGCACAACGAGCGTCAACCGACGACCGGGATGTCGACGGCGATCGCGGGCGTTCAACTTGTCACCGGCGTTGAATCACGGATCCCTCTTGACAGAAGGCTTCTCTGTGTGACAGAAATGGCAGATACTCGCCCCATAGGCGAGCCAGTTGCTTTGATCAGGAGGCTTGAGTTGAACACAGACCTGTCCGTGAACTACATATCCGTCGGCGGAATCAGGACGCGCTATATCGATCAGGGCGAGGGTCCGGTCATCCTCCTGATCCACGGTGGCCACTCGGGTATGAGCATGCCGGGCGGCGGGGATGGTTGGGCTCCCGTCATCGCTCCTCTGGTCGACAAGGGCTTCCGCGTCGTGACCTTCGACAAGCTGGGGCAGGGAGAGACTGACCTCGCGCCGACGCATGCCGAGTGGACGTTCGATGCGGTGGTCAAGCACGCCAGGGGCTTCATCGACGCTCTGGGACTCGAGGACATGATTCTGGTCGGGCACTCGCGCGGTGGCCTGCTGGCGAGCAAGCTCGCTCTTGACATGCCGGAGTCGACCAAAGGTCTCTTCATCGTGTCGAGCGCGACGCTCGCTGGCACCGACGCTAAGTTCCGCGACGTTGAGTTCTACGACGCGATCACGCGTTCGCTTCCGGCGGACGCGTCTCCGGAGGAGATCTGCGGAGCCTACTTCCGTGCGCTGTACGTGACCCCGGTGCCGCAGGAACAAATCAATGCGGCCGCCGCTAAGTACGTCAAGGAGAACCACCAGAACGCCCTCAAGACCTACCCGATGGTTGAGAAGAAATACTGGGAGCCGAGTCTTCAGGCGGCGAAGGACGACATCCGCGCTCGCCTCTTCGCCGGCGAGGTCAATATTCCCGTCGAAGTCGTCTGGGGCCGCGACGATCGCTCGGCGCCGGTTGACCTGGGCATCGCCTTCTACCAGAAGCTCGCCCTCGTCTCGGAGACCACGAGCCTGCACATCCTGGGAACCGCGGGCCACAACGTCTTCGCGGAGCGAACCGAGGACTTCGTTCGAATCCTGGCGGACTACGCAGGCCGTCGCAGCGCCAGCTATGCGACGCGTCGTTGATGGTGATCCTGGGGAACTATCCCGCTTGACGGGGTCTTCGAGTCCGTGCCGGATTGGCGCAGCGCGCCCAGATCGTGCTGCTGGCTTCGGCGTGCGAGTCGAACACCGCGATCGCGGACAAACTGGCCTGTATCTCTTGAAGTGGCCCCCCTGTTCGTGTCCGGTTTCCGGCGACCACGGTGGGCTCTGGGAGAGGGGCCGAAGACAGCGGCGGTTTTCGGCTGGGCGTGATGTGCCCGTGAAAGAGATCGCGGCGCCCGTGGCTCCGTCCTCCCCGGACGAACCCGGTTGAGGGAATTGTTGCCCGGGCTGGTGTGCCGGTTGCGCTCAGCGCGCCGGGCCGGCCCGGCGCAGGCGCCGGATGACGCACAAGCGCGCGATGGATCGTTCCGCGTTTATCCCAGAGTTCTTTTCCCATGTGGACGCCAAGGAGTTCAACTGGGTGAAGGCGCAACTCGCCGATGACTGCCTCATCGCCGACCCCGGCATGTGCGCGCGCGGACCCCAAGCAGTCGTGGACTGGATGTCCAGCTTTATGCGGGCGTTTCCCGACATGCAGCACAGGCCATTCCAGATCCTCGCAGACGACGACCAAGCCGCATTCCTCATCGAGATAACCGGCAACCACACCGGCTCACTGGCCTTGTCTGACGGCAACGTCCTCCCGCCGACCGGTCGCGCACTCAAACTGACTATCAGCGAGTTTTGGAAGTTCACCGAAGGTAAGGTCAGCGAGTACCGGGTGATCTATGACAGAATCGAATTCCTGGCGCAGATCGGCATCGACGCGGTACCCGCAGCGCAATAGGGACCATCGAGATCGAGTTCGACAACGTCGCACTTGTGGTTCAGTCCCCACATGACGGCGGCGTTAGTTCTCACCGATGGCCGTTTCGTCAGATCCGTG
Organism: Mycobacterium sp. DBP42; assembly: GCF_005924235.1. Taxonomy (NCBI): domain Bacteria; kingdom Bacillati; phylum Actinomycetota; class Actinomycetes; order Mycobacteriales; family Mycobacteriaceae; genus Mycobacterium; species Mycobacterium sp. DBP42. The sequence continues at coordinate 12,047 of NZ_VCMY01000029.1, read as the reverse complement.
GTGGTAGAGGCGAGTTCGACATCGCTGGCGATGGTGATGTCGCGGATTGCACGGATTGCGCGGCATTGCTTGACCAGGAGGCGTCACCTGAATACGCGCCGTGTAGCGGTGGCGACCATTCATCGGGCCACGGCCTATGTGGTTTTGCGATAGCCTTCGCGTTTGCAATCACTTGCTGCGAGATGGTTGCTCTCCCGACTTTGGCGAGCGCGAGGCGATCCCATCATTACCCGCCGCCTGCGCCTCGACGCCTGTTCAATGACGGAACCAACCGGTCATTTGAGGCACTGGAGTCGCGGTGCCATCGCAGTGAAGGGCAGGCCGTATATCACCCGCGCGTTGTCACTAATGGTTCGACCACCAGCCATGCGGGACACTACGTTTCGAATGTAATTGTCACCGCTGAAGCCAAACTCTAGACCTTCCTTGGCATAGCCCGAATGTCGGCGCCACTCCGAGGTCGACAGCATTCACCCCCGCCGAGGCGGATCAAAGTCGCGGCGGTTCCAGCATGTAGATATTTGCCGTAACGCTTGCATGCCCAACAGCACCTGTGCATACTAACCGTACGCACGGTCGGTACTCGGGCAATTGGTCTCGCGGACGTCCCCGACGCGCAGGCATTGATGCCCCGCGTAGCAATCAGGAGGATCCAACAATGTTCACTTCCACCCCGTTTGGTCTACGCTGCGGCTTCCTATGACATTCTCCGAATCCGGCTCCGCGACAACGGGAACCCGCGATGCCATAGGCGAGGTTGCGGATGGGGCGCGCAGGTACATTGCGTCCCACCCGTTGATGTCGTTGGGGACATTGGGCGGACAGGCCGTACTAGCGGTGCGCACTGTTCAGTGCTTGTTCACCGATGCACTCGCTCGCCGCTTCCAGTTCCGAGAGTTCATACAGCAGGCCGCATTCATGGCCTCAACAGCCTTTGTCCCAACAATATTCGTGACGATTCCGATCGGTGTAACACTGGCGATCCAGTTCAGCTTGTTGGCAGGACAAGTGGGCGCAACGTCGCTGGCGGGAGCTGCCACAGGGCTCGCAGTCATCCGCCAAGGTGCGCCACTCGTTGCAGCTGTCTTGTTGGCAGCCGCGGTAGGTTCGGCAGTCTGCGCAGACCTGGGATCCCGAACGATGCGTGAAGAGATCGACGCGATGACGGTGATGGGAGTTTCGCCGATCCACCGCCTGGTAGTTCCGCGTTTTGCGGCTGTGATCATTGTGGGAATAGCACTGACTGGCTTAACCAGCTTTGTAGGCTTCCTCGCCGGCTACACATTCAACGTCTACATGCAAAACGGCACGCCGGGATCTTTTGTCGCGACGTTCTCCTCGTTCGCAACGATCGGCGACTTGCTGTTGGCGCTCGCCAAGGCAGTGGTCTTCGGCGCCATTGTGGCGATCGTGAGTTGCCACAAAGGCTTGAGCACTCGCGGTGGGCCCGCCGGAGTCGCCAACTCGGTGAACGCAGCAGTCGTCGAGTCGATACTGCTACTGATGACTGTCAACGTGGTCATGACCCAGCTGTATATCATCGTTTTCCCCAAAGCGAGTTTCTAGCCCATGACGGCACCCACCCGGTTCCGCCCGCCAGTGACGCAGATGGTGGCAAGCTCCGCGCTCGTCGCAGGACTGGTCGTGGCAAAAGCCGGCCACATCAGCTACTTCTTCCGCAACATCCTGTTATCGATCCCCCTTGTCGTGCGCCGCTATCGAAAAGAGTTCACGCGGGTACTGGTCGATATCAGCTGGGGCAACGGCTCGATTGTGGTTGGTGGCGGGACCATAGGCGTTGCGATCGTGTTGGGCGCCACAGCGGGCGCGCTGATCAGCGTGGAGGGATTCAACGCCTTGAATCTGCTTGGGCTGGGCCCAGCCACCGGGCTGATTTCCTCGTTTGTCGGTACCCGTGAGCTGGCGCCTGTGATGATTGGGTTGGCATTCGCGACCCAGGCAGGCTGTCGATTTACCGCACAATTAGGCGCAATGCGCATCAACGAGGAGATCGATGCCCTTGACACCCTTGGCGTCAACTCAGTTGCATACCTGGTAACAACCCGAGTGGCCGCGGCTGTCACAGCCGCCGTTCCGCTGTTTCTCGTATGTCTTGCGGCGGCGTACGTTTCGGCTGAAATGGTTGCGGCGGCGGTAAGCGACCACTCTGTCGGTACCTATATGCACTACTTCAGTCTGGGTGCAAGCGGACGTGACGTCTTCTTTGCCGTGGTCAAGGCCGTGGTGTTTGTCTTCGCAGCATCCACGATGCAGTGCTACTACGGCTACTACGCGAGCGGTGGCCCAGCCGGCGTCGGTGTCGCCGCCGGGAGGGCGATGCGCGCCAGCATCACTGTCGTGATCATCGTGAACATGCTTCTCACTATGGCGCTTTGGAGCGTCGACTCTGGCGCCAGGTTCGGAGGGTAGCGTGACAAATTCCTTCGACACTGACTCCCGCGGCCCATCCAATCGGCGTCTGTTCGTCGCGGGAGTTTGCTTTCTCACCGTCATCGGTAGCGTCATCGCGTTGTGTCTCATGAAGTCTCAAGGAAGGCTCGACAACATAGTTCGTGTGACCGCTGAGCTGATGAACGTGGGCGACGGTCTTCCTGCGAAGTCAGATGTCAAGTTTCGAGGCGTACTTGTAGGCGAAGTTAGCGACGTCGAGCTTTCCGGCGTAGGACGACCGTACATTGTTCGAATCAACCTCAAACCCAATCATGCATCCAGCATCCCCGACACGGTCACGGCGCGAGTTGTTCCGTCCAACGTCTTCGCGGTTTCGTCGGTGCAATTGGTCTCGAACGGGCTGGACCTGTCTCCGCTGCGCTCTGGCTCAGTGATACGCGAGGATCACACCCTACCCACGGTTTTGTTCCAGTCTTTGTTAACCAAAGTTCGCGAATTACTCAAGTCAGTGAGCCGAGATGACAACGACAACACCATCGGTGTGCTCGCAGCTCTCAGCGGCGCGGCCGAAAGCCGCGGCAGTAGCATCCGTGCGGCGGGCAGCGACCTCCACCACATTGTTACGCAGCTGAATAATGTTGTCGGCGATAACAATGACCCCACCACCATATCGGCACTCGCGACTGCGGCCAATGCGCTACGACAAGCTGAGCCAGTTCTGAGCGACGCTCTCGACGAGGCGATCGCACCCATGCGTGCACTGACCGAAACGCGATCTCAGTTGACTAACTTGATCTCGGCAGGCACCAATACGACTACAACACTTGGTGAGGCGTTCGATAACCACACCGACCGTCTTATTGCCATTACCACCCAGTTGACCCCTGTTATCGGCACGCTCGCCGACAACTCCGATGAATTCACACCGATCGCAACCAGGATGACGAGAACGGCCGAACGCGTCGAGGCCAATTACGACACCGAAAGACACAACTACGTCATCAAGGCAATCGTCAGTCTGGCGCCTTTCCGACAATACGTCCGCGCTGATTGCCCCCGTTACGGAGAACTCGAGGGGCCAAGTTGTCAAACAGCGCCAGAGGTACCGACTGCGCCCGATCTGTTGCCGGCATTAGGATCAATGGGAATCCCACCACCGAATGGGATCACGGAGAATCGACCGAATCTTGCTCCACCGCGTGATTCGGTTCGGCACGCCGGCGACGTACCTGGCGGGATTCCTCCGAGCGCTCACCCCACCCCTGGCCCGCCAATCTCAGATCCCGGCAGTTCGCTCGCGCCCACGGAAGCATCGGCCCCAGAAACAGTGATTACGACTCCTTCTGATAAGCCCGAGGAGGCCTCGTCCGAAACGTTCGGGCTGCCACAGAATTACGAACAGGAGTACGGAGGGAGTGTCGGCCCGGTCGGCAGCGTCGCCGAGAACTCCCAGTTGAGCCAAGTAGTAGGCCGCGAGGCCGATTCGGCAGTTCAACTTCTACTCGGACCGGTGTTGCGGGGCGCGGCGGTACACATCACTCCGGACACAGGAAGGTAGAAGATTGAGCATCCGAAAGTCATCGATCGGTCTTGTCATCTTTCTGGTTTTGTGCATATCGGCCACGTGGCTCGTATCTGTGACGTTGCTGCGCCAGGTCAGCGGGCCAGTCGCTACCTATTCGGCGATATTCACGAATGTCGCCGGCCTACATCCTGGAGATGACGTTCGAGTCGCGGGTGTACGCGTCGGCCGTGTAGATGAAATCTCACTGGAGAAAGATGCCCTGGCAAAAGTAACGTTCCGCGTCCAGCGGGAGCAAACCCTTTACACCGACACCGTTGCATCCGTCACCTACCAAAATATCGTCGGACAGCGTTATATGGGCCTGTCTCCTGGCCAGGACATTAGTCGGCGCATCCTCGGTGATCACGGTCAGATACCCGTCGAGCAAACCGAGCCATCATTTGACATTACTCACCTATTGCGTGGATTTGAACCGCTCTTCGCACTGCTCGATCCGAGTCAAGTAGAAAATCTCACCAACGGAATTATTCAAGCTTTGCAAGGGGATAGTGGCTCGGTCCTTGCATTGATCACGCAGACATCCGCTCTGGCTGAGCTGTTCGCTGGCCCCGATCAGCTCCTGGGCGAGGTCATCGCCAATCTGAATAACACGATGACCATGCTGGCGAACCAAAACGCCAATCTTCAATCGATCATCACCCATACCCGCGAGTTGATGGTAGGGCTGGGGAACCGGCGCGCAGATTTGGCTGCAGCGGTCGGTTCTATCGCCACAACTGTGAACAGACTTGGGGCGATATCGGCCAGCATACAGCCAGACCTCAGCGCAATGATGACACGAGAGCCCGGCCTCTCCGCACACCTCACCGCCGACGCTCGTGAGCGGTTCTCATACTTCGGCGCAAATTTGCCAGCCATGCTTAAAGGTGTCGCTCGCTCTATGCAATCCGGTGCCTACGTCGACGTGTATGCGTGCGACATGAATATAACGATCTTCGATTTCCTCGGTCGGCTCGTCCCTCGAATCGTGCGAGCTGCGACCCCCGGCAACACCATCAAGAACACCCCGATCTGCAGGTAGGTCCAGAATGATCATCAGACGAGCACTCGGGCGCCTAAGCCTCACGCGCCCCATTGAGGACTACAACAAGATTGCCATCGGCACGGTCGCACTGGTCGTCATGGTTGCGGTAGTGGGCGCAGTTGCCTTAACGGGCGCATTGAATCTCGGCAAGACGATATATCGTGCCGAATTCGCTCAAGCAGCCTCTGTACGCGAGGACGACCCGGTAACCATCGCCGGTATCTCCGTCGGCCATGTCGATGCCCTCACGTTGGCCGGCGATCGGGTTGAGATGAGATTGTCGATCGACAAGGGCGTCTACCTGGGCAGCGATACGAAGGCGGCTATCAAACTCACTACCCTACTGGGGTCCCGCTACATCGAGTTGACTCCCGGCCGTTCGGGCAGCCTCCAAGGCCACACGATCCCTCTCTCCAATACGTCGGCGCCTTATGACCTACAGACTGCCTTAGCCGATGCCACAACGACGTTCGATCAGGTTGATGCCGATCAAATCGCCAACTCATTGACCACTGTGTCGCGCAGCCTTGACGGTCTTCCTCAAGCGTTGCCTGACGCACTGCGGAATCTGAAGTCGCTGTCCCGCATCATCTCCGATCGGCGGGGTCAGATTGGCACACTACTCTCCAGCACCGACAAGCTCGCCGCAACAATCAGGGACCAGAAAGCCAACCTGGGGATGCTCGTCCTGCAAGGTCGAGACCTGATCGGCGAGATCACGACTCGTCGCGCGGCCATTGAACGACTGTTCGAAGGCACGACTGCCTTGGCGCACACGTTATCCCGAATCCTGACGGACGAGCACGCTCTCAACGAAATGCTAGACAGTGTGCGCGACTTCACGCGAATGATCGCCGAGCATGACGCGCTGTTCCGCAATACACTGCAGGCCCTCCCGATCGCCATGCGTAACATCGCCAACGCTACGGGGAGTGGCACCGGAATCGATGGAACATTTTCATCCGGCCCACTCATCGACTCATGGATGTGCGCAATCAGCGGCCGTGCCGAACAATTCGGATTGGTCGAGTATTTCGAGGATTGCGCATGAGTAGAAGGACATTGGTCTGGCTCACTGCCGTGATTGCCGCCGCCCTCGCCGTTGCCACGACTTTGATAACCAACCGCGCTGGCACCCAACCAATCACGGTGACTGCTCATTTCGAGGACGCGATCGGGCTTTACGAAGGCAACACCGTTGCTGTGCTAGGTATGCAGGTCGGACATGTTGACCGCATCACGACGAAGGGTGATTCCGTCGAAGTCACGCTCGTGCTCGACGACGGGGTCGACATACCCGCTGATGTTCAGGCAGTCACTGTGTCCACGTCGATTCTCACAGACCGACATGTTGAACTTACGCCCCCCTATCGCGGAGGTCCGAAGCTAGGCGACGGAGACGTCATCGGCCTCGGGCGTACCCGTACTCCCGTGGAATTCGACAGGACACTTGCCATGATCGACCGGCTAGCAGTCGCCCTCCGCGGAAACGGCGAGGGCTCTGGGCCGTTGGCCGATCTGGTGAATGTCGGCGCGCAGATCGCGACGGACAACGGTGAGGATCTCAAGAGCACGCTGAGCGAACTGTCATCAGCCCTACGGCTCGAGACCGATCACGGGGCCCGCACCAAAGAGAACATTAATACGATTGCCACCAGCCTCGACATACTCACGCAATCCGCCGCAGAGAACGAGCAGACGATCCGAGAGTTCGGATCAAACGTGCACCAGCTCAGCGACATCCTGGCCGACGAAAGCCTAGGCACTGGCACGACGGGCTCCAAGATCAACCAAATTCTGATGCAAGTTGCATCGGTGCTGGAATCCAGACGTGACGGACTGAAGACGACTGCCGCCGACTCAAGGGCCATCACCCAAGCACTGGTCGACTACCAACGTGAGGTCGCAGAGTTCTTCAACCTCGCGCCAATGACACTCGACAACGTCTGGAATGCCATCGACGCCGACAATGGCGCCGTCCGACTGCACGCCCTCGCCGACAAGATTCTCTTCGACAGCCAGCTCAGCAAAGAAATGTGTAATCTCATCGGCCTCAAACAGCTCGGCTGCGCCACAGGCACACTCCGCGACTACGGACCCGATTTCGGCCTCACCGGAATGCTGGAACTCATGGCGGGAGTGGAGAAATGACGTCTCTGCTGGGCACCCACGTAACTCGCCGCTATCGCAACGTACTGTCTATCGGGCTGATCGCGGTCTTGTCCGGTTGTTCGTCCGGACTAGAAAGCCTCCCGCTGAGTTCTCCTTCAGTAGGTGGCGAGACCTACACGTTGACTGCGGTTTTCACTAATGCACTAAACTTGCCGGCTCATGCGAAGGTGAAGGTCGGTGGCGCTGACATCGGCGTGGTTGAGAAGATTCAAGCCAAGGAGTTCACCGCACAGATAACTATGCGCATACGTGAGGACGTCTCGATCTACGACGGCGCAACCGTTGAGCTTAGGTCGGCCACGCCCCTCGGCGATCTCTTCGTCGCAGTCCAGCCTCATCCGGACCAACAGTCGGCTAGCACACCGTTGGCCGACGGAGACGTCATTCCCTTGGCTGCAACATCGGCTGGTGCCACCGTCGAGGAGTTGCTCAGTTCAGCTGCTGTGCTTGTCAATGGCGGGGTGATCCGCAGCTTAACCCACATCCTCAACGGCGCCGGCTCGGCCGTCGGGGACAGTGGAACGAAGATCGCCGACCTGCTCCATCAGTCGAACAGATTGATTGCACAACTCAACGCACGCTCAGATGAGATCACAGAGGCCCTGCACCGCACATCCGAACTGGCGTCTAGCTTGTCCGCACGTCAGCACACGATCAATGCTGCGCTCGCAGCTGCAGATCCAGCGATCGCAGTGATCTCCGATAACCGCGATCAGATCGTGACTTTGATCGGTTCTGTTGCCCGCACTACGCGGCAACTATCGCGATTTCCGTCGTTACAAGGCACTGATTCCCGCAGCCTCATTGCCGACTTGAATAGGCTGAGTGACGCATTCAACGACGCAAGCATCGACCCCAACACGTCGCTGACGACCTTCAATCGAATCGTCCCAAGGCTTCTCAAGTTGACCTCCGGCGCCAACCTCCATGCCGCAGGGGACGTAGAACAGATCGCACTTGGCGCTCTACCAGATATGAACTATCCAGGTGATCCGATGACGCACGGTCCGGACGGCACCGACTGGCATGCGATGATCGGTAGTTTGCGGTATCAATGGAATCTCTTGCTGAATAGAATTTACGGGCCTCAGCGATGAGCGTGCCGAATATCTTCCAGCGATGCGCCGGTGCCGCCGTCGACTCAGTGCAAGCCATACGCGCCCGTCGTACAGCGGTCGCTCTTGCGGGCCTGTTCCTCACTCTCACTGCTGCATTCGGCTACATATCGTTGGGTACGTTCGGATACAATCCGGTCCGCGCGACAGTTGGTCTGCGCATTCAGCTGTCAGAGTCAGGCGGGCTCCTCGCCAGTCAAGATGTGACACTGCGAGGCGTCCAGATTGGCAAAGTCCTTGCTGTACAAGTCGATGGCGATGGAGTGGTAGCCGAGATCGAGATCGACCCAGACCTCCAGATTCCCAAGGACGCGGCGTTCCGGGTCTCCGGCCTTTCTCCCGCCGGCGAGCAGTACCTAGACATCCGGCCCGCAAACGGTACCGGGCCGTTCCTTCGTGACGGCGACACGGTCAGCGCAACTCAGACTGACATCCCCGTGCAGTTTCATCGTCTGGTGACAGACGCTGAAGGCCTTCTTGCACAGCTTGATCCAGCGAAGCTCTCAGCAATGACGAAGGAGATGGGCGTAGGGGCGGCAGGACCGGAGAAGCTTTCGGCCATCTTCGATGGCGGAATTTTCCTCATTTCGACACTGGATTCTGTCCTCCCAGAAACCGTTCGGGTCATTCGCAATAGCCGTACGATTTTCACGATGGTGTCCGACGCCAATTCCGAGCTGCTCGAAACGGCGACGGACGTCCGTGAAATCGTAGCGGGAGCCAACCGGATGGAGGGGGGCTACCGTCAATTGGTCGGTACGGGAAGTCGGCCACTCACCGCTCTGGACGCTGTCATTGCGGACAACTCCGAAACCATGGTCCAGTTGCTCGGCAACCTGACCACCATCGCGCAGTTGTCCTATGTGAGGGTACCTGCGCTCAAAGCTCTGTTCCCGCCACTGGAGCAACGGGGTTCGGTGATCGATGCGGTAGCGTCGACTTTCCGCGATGGAGGAGTCTGGGAGATCGTCGACCCCTACCCACGCTATTCCTGCGACTACAACCTGCCGCGACGTCCCCCATCACAGGCGGACTTTCCCGAGCCGTACAGGTATACGTACTGCAATAATCCTGATCCCGCGGTACTTATTCGGGGCGCGCGCAATGCGCCGCGGCCTCCCGGCGACGACACTGATCGGCCACCGCCAGGCCACGATCCCCTCGCAACCACCGACCCAGCACCCGTGGGGCCCAACACTATCCCGACACCCTATGGGGGGCCGCCCAAGAACCTGGCGCCACCGCCGAAGTAAAACGCATAGGAGGCACGATGTTCAGCCGGACCAGAACCAAGGATGTGTTCGATCAGATCAACGGGAGCAACGACTGTGACGAGAATGAGCATAGTTCCGGCGACAAGGACGTCGATCAATCACCCGAGAACCACGATGCAGGTGAGGTGACAGGCGTTGATCCCACGGACGATCCCGATGATCAACACCAATCTGTCGACCTAGACGACCCTGCTACCGAGAGTCGGCTTGGTCGGGGTTCCCGGACGACCCTCATCGGCGCCGTGTTGCTAGTGGCGCTGCTCCTCGCAGTGGGCACGGCGGCTTTCTTTGGGTGGCAGGTCAAACGCCAACACGATCTAGTCGCGACGGGTCGTGAAGCACTCGCAGTTGCCAATGATTATGGGGTTACCCTGACGAGTATCGACAGCGCCAAGGTCGATGAGAACTACGCGAAGGTACTCCAGGGTGCAACTGGCGAGTTCAAGGATCTTTACACCCAGTCGGCTGCCCAACTTCGGCAGTTGCTTATCGACAACAAAGCTGTAAGCCACGGCGTGGTCGTGGATTCAGCGGTCAAGTCAGTCACCCCTGACAAGGTGGAAGTGCTCCTCTTCATAGATCAATCAATAAGCAATGCAGTCAACCCAGAGCCGCGGATCGACCGTAGCCGGGTTACGATCGTTCTCGAACGCATCGATAACCGCTGGCTCGCAAGTAAAGTGGATATCAAGTAGCGCAATGGGTACAACTGGCTTACGGATCGCGCTCGCTATTGCATGCGTCACTGCGGTTGCCGGCGCATCATCAGCTCACGCCGACACCCTGTGCAACGCGGTGTTCGGAGGCCAATGGGAAGCGCAGGACGACAACTGTACGACCTTCATTCGTTCGCAACGGGAAGCTGTCCTCGCTCTGAAAGTTGTGGTTCCACAAGACCTGGTCGGCCATCCGCACATGGGGCCACCAATCGTAGAGTATTTGCGTGATCGCGTCTTGTCCTGGCGCACAGCGGGTTCGAGCATGGTTCGTGCTAGCGATGTCTCAATAGACTACAGCGCGCACTCCCATCGAGCTCTGAGGTCCGTCGTATTTCGCGAGACTCAGCAGACCGTAGGCAACAACGCAAACAATGCTGTCAGGAGTTTCGTTTTTGACCTCGGCACCGGCAATCAACTATCGCTTGCCGACCTGTTCAAGCCCGGAATCGACCCGCTCACGGCCTTACCGCCCCTGGCCCGGCCGTTTCTCGAAGAATCGCTCGCCACGGCACGGCCGCCACACGTTGTCGGCGCATACCCTTTCATCGTCGACCGGTTCGAACCGCAGGTTGATGGCTCAGGCTACTCAGAGAATTACCGAGCATTTGCGTTGACATCGAGTGAACTGATTCTTTTCATGCCTGATCGACCGATGTCGCGCGAGAACCCGATGCCACACAACCAGTTGGTGTGGTCGATGGACGGCGGGGCCGTTCAAACCCATATCCCTCTCGAGGCACTCTCGTCGATCCTCCGCCAAGATTTGACGATCTGAATCTCGACGGAGGAAGTTTCGGCAGCGTGGCGTGGAGTTTTTCCCAGAGGCCTTCATACCGTCCTCGGGAAGGTGCGCCCACTTTCACGCCCCCATCCCGAGGCTCATCCACAGGTTCTGATCATTGCTCTGGAAGTGGGACTCTAAGTCTTTGGGCGCCTTGGTCACTCGGGAGCCGACGATGAACAACAGCCCCAGCTCATCGAGGGCTGTGAGGTTCGCCGCGGAGAGCATCCCGGCATCAGCAGCCACCACCAGCGGTGTGCCGGCGAGGCCGTGGCGTTGACGGCGCTCGCTGAAATTCCCCAGTAACGCTCATTGAAATTCCCCACCTGTGTGGCACCGCCAATGAGGGCGGGTCTCCCTTGATGCTGATGGTCTCTGACCACGCATCTGCTATCAAAGGAGACCCGCTTTCTCATGCTGACATGGGAGGAAGATGTGGAAGTACATGCCCTGCGCAAACGAGGCTGGACGATCTCGGCGATCGCCAGGCATACCAAGCGTGACCGCAAGACCGTCCGGGCGTATCTGAACGGCACCAGCACCCCTGGAGTGCGCAAACGCTCCGCGGTGGACGCGTTCGAGGTGTTCGTCGCTTACATCACCGCACGTTTGCTCGACGATCCGCACCTCTGGGTGCGCACGCTGTGCGATGAACTCGAAGAGCTCGGGTACACGATGTCGTATCAGACGGTGACCCGCCAGATCCGCGACCGCAAGCTGCGCCCGGTGTGCCAGGCCTGCCTGACCGCGACCGAGCGACCTAACGCCGTCATCGAACATCCGCCCGGTGAAGAGACACAATGGGATTGGCTGGATCTACCGAACCCACCGGCGGCGTGAGCAATGATCAGAACCTGTGGATGAGCCTCGGTGAGGGGGCGTGAAAGTGGGCGCACCTTCCCGAGGATGATCTGAATATCCGAAGGTCCGATCATGAGCCGGCGTTGGCGCGCTGGTTCGGGAAG
>NZ_VCMY01000028.1:0-76766 GCF_005924235.1 Mycobacterium sp. DBP42 | reverse complement strand
TTCTTCACCCGCGAAGTGCCTTCCCGTCAGGACGATTGAACCCTAGAGAAGTCCAATTATCCCTTGCAGGACAGGCACTTTCGCTTACCTACACACCCCACACGCAACATTCCGTGAAAAATCCGGGCTAGGTACCTTTACCCGGTCGGTCCTCCGCGTATCGACAAGGCACAAATCGAATTGACATCTTTATTGCCGCCGACTCTTCCCCGATCCAAGGCATCAAGAGAACTTCATCGTAGAGCTGGTGTAGTTCATCGCCTCGCTCCGGAACTTCAAGACTGCACAGTGCAATACATCCAACCAAACGGCCTTCCAGTACGGCTCGACAACGTTATGGACGGCACGATCGCCAGCTTACGCCCCGACGGAGAGCTACTATTTTCCTTGGCAACAATATTCATGAACGCCCTCCGCGCCGGAGTTACTTCCACAACGCTTTCAACATGGGTTCCTAGCTTCATCGATTCCTGCACGTCAATCCGCCAGTACACTGCACAAATCCTGTCATTTGGAATATCCAATAAGCCACCAACGAACTCGCGGCTCACAAAACCCAAATCCCCACCTGAATTGCCATTGCCATTTGCTCAATACAGACGCGTTAACTCACACATAAGGTCCGCCGCCAACGCATGCATCCACGCCGCAAACGCGGTGCTAGAGTCTCGGATTCGGCTGCTCGACGACGATATGATCCGTATCAATCATGAGACAATGATCTCGTCAATAATGTCTTTCGATCTGGCCGAGACTGAACTAAAGCAGTTTGAGGGTACAACGGTTTGGTCCGCATTCAGGACGATACAAGATTCCCACCGGGCCGCTCGGGTTCTCTACGAGATTATTCACGGATACCGCCCAGCTCCAAAGCACGGCATTCCGGCACGAGTATCCGACCCCGTTCGATTGGTGGATGATCTGGTCGCTTTCGACTCTCGATCCTACTCTGACAACAGTGAAGACAGGTCGGTGATCGAAAGGATCGCAAGTTCTCTCGATTGTCGGCATGAAGTCCATCCTCTCAATATTCCGCCGATCCACGGGCGTGCACCTCAAACGTCGTGGATTATTGTCCTGGAGTCGAATTCTCCCGAAATACCGTTCGACTTATTTACTCCAATCCGAGATGATCGCCAGCACTGGCATGGACGACTCATGGTCGGCTTGCGCCCCGAAGGCGGCGCACTCATAGACACTGTCTATGTGTTTACCCAGGACGGATACGTGGAAGCGCAACCCTACGAAAAATGGTACCTGCGAGAATTCATAGAAAGCCCGGAGCCACATTCAGGATCGGAGAGCGCACGCGATGTGATCAATAGTGCCAACTTCATGCTTACGGAGATACTCGATTATGCGCGCCGCGTCACGGCAACATCACGTCAATACTCCACAGAACCCGATCGGGTTGCAGCAATTGCAGCGCTTTCCCGGCCAACGTTTGCCGGACCGTTCACTTGGCTGGGGGACCTGTCGTCGGACGGTTATAGGATGCTCGCCGAAGAAGAAGATCGATATTTCGATGACCATTCGGCGATCGGTCCACTTTTTCGGCGTCTGATCGATTCACGCACAGCCGCTTTCGCCGGTGCGCAGCAAGGTCTGCCCGACCCCACGCCAGCTGGACGGGCCGGCACTTCTCTTGCAGAGCGCCGCGGCACGACCACGTGATTGTGCACCGTCGGCGGCGCACCACCGACCTCCCGCAAGCGAGACCAAAACGCCACTTTTCCCAAACCTGTTCGCGCCAGCGACGTTCGTCGTGCTCCGCTTCGCGTCGAACTGCCGCTGTAGACGCAAAACGCCAGCGACACACTCCGACCATGAGACATGTTGGCAACGGTTACAGCGCAGGCGCGCGAGCCACGTGTCTAGTTGCCCAGACGCTCCGGTCCGACCGATCAACTAGCGTGGTGCCATGACTGGTCCGGTCGAAAACGACGCGGCCGACGACGAGACTGCGTTCTGGCTATCGGTTCCCGGCATCCACGAGTCGCTTGCCGAGGCTGCGGCCGACTACACCGCTGGCCGGACATACGGCGAAGAGGAGATCAGAGTTCGATTTGGGCTGCCAGCCCGCAACGAAGATTAGTCGTCGCGGGCCCGCCCAGCGCCGATGTCAGCTCCGGTTGTATCCTGTACAGCCTGCTTCGGGGTGTGTTCTAGTCAACGTCGCAACACCGACGGACTGCTTGACGCTAGCAGGACGGCGAATAGCTCCGCGGGGCAACGGTCGAGCAGTACTCGACGCGGTTCACCGGCATATGCGTTCGGGCATGGGTTCGCGGGGCATCGACCGGGCAGCGGCACAGCGAAATCTTCTGAGGATTCTTCGTTCAGCTCGAACTGGGGCATATGCGCAGTCACGGAGTGCCCGTAGTCCTGGGCCTAGGCCAGCTGGTCGCGGAACTGCATCCGGAAATCGGGCGACCGGAGTCGCCGTTCGAATGAACTCGCGCAGGAGCTTCGACGCCACTGAAAAGCTCTTTGCAGTAGCCAGTTTCACCGCGATCACTGCACCCAAGGCGGTTTCGTCGACAGTAAGGTCCGCACGACAGCCCGACCAGTACTGCCCGTCCGGCCAGCGCGTTGCCGCACGGAATGCAGCGATCCGCTCCGCGAAATCCGCTGGTAGGCAGGCCTCGACGTACTGTTGCGCCACGCAGGCACTACTCCACCGCGCGAGCATCTTGAGGTCTCGCAGCACGGCGAACGCGTGCTGCGGCGCCTCGCCGAACGCCGCGAGGACTTGGTCCTGGCCGCTCAGGAAGTCGTTGATTGTGTGTTGAGTCCGAAGAATAACGTTGTGCGCCGGCAGTGTTGCTCCTTGGATTTCACTGAGATCACGTGTGCAGGCCCAATCGTGGCGGCCGCTACAACATTGGTTTCCCACCGCGGGTACGCCGCGGGCTTGGAGTAGATGCTGTCGTTGCGTTCTACCGCAGTACAGGCAGGTCTGGAGCAACAGTCGGCGATGCCTGATGCACACGAAATTCCAGTTCAGCCGCCAGGACAGTTGCCAGCGTCCAGGGTGCGCGTGCAAGCAGTCCGGGCAGAAACGCGATCCCGAGCTCTTGACCCACAACGCGTTCTTCATCGGCCTGACCCGTCCTTCCAGGGGGGAGCCAGACAGGTAGCGCTGCAACGTCATCGCCCACACACAATCGGATTCCACACCTGTGACGTGCGCAATGCTGTCCCGAGCGTGCGGCGGCAGCCACAACCACCAGCTGATGTTGCGTGGGGCGGCAGACAGCCCGAAACACTCCACTAGGTCAGCGAAGGACACATCGTGCCGTCGGCCCAACGCACCGAGCCAGGAATCGATCGCCTCGTCTGCGACAGGTGCCACGCGTAAGGGCACCTGTCGGCGCCCCATATCGATGGCGCCCGATGTTGATTTGCAGGCTTCGTTGACCACGACGCACCTCTCGGCGGCCAATGGCGGCACTCGGTCAATATCCTAGGGCAGACCTATCGCGGGAAAGACCCTGACCACTAGCACAATCACAATAAATGTACTACTAGGAGGGCAAGCGTTGGGGTGTATTTTCCTGGCCACTTGGGTGGTGCCCATACGTCCCAACCACACCGATCCACAGCGCCCAACAGTGGCAGCGGCGCCGGGTTGCCGTTGGCCGGCGCATTCGCATGTTGCGCGAGGCGGCGGGGTCTGCTGTATGAGCGATTCTTCGATTTGACTGAGGTTCTGGGGGTGCTGCCGACTGAACTGCTCATCGATCCCGTGAGATGACGGTATGGCTGCGCTGAGGAACCGCAGCCTCTCCTGCGATTTCGGAGCAGCTGTTTGGCCGAAGCGGCCGGCTTAGTCACGGCCCGCCGTTCGCCGCCAAGTCCTGTACGGCAGCACATACTACGCGGCCGAAGTGCGTCAGTTTCAACGGTTTACAGTCGGTAGCAGGTTCCACTAGCCGGTGCCCGAGATCCCGTTCAATTCTTCGAATCTGCTGAGAGAGAACGGATCTGTGCATCCCGAGATGCTGCGCAGCATTGGTGTAGCTGAGATGCTCGACGGCAGCGACGAAGTGTTGCAACCGTTCCCATCCGCCTTGGCCCACGACAGCGGTGATGAGTAGCGCCGGGATGGCACCGTTGGCTCTGACGTCTTCGACGGTGCGCCAGCCGACCCCGCGGGACTCAATTCCGTATTCCTTGACCCGATTTGCTATGACCGACACGCTGACATTGAGTTCGTGGGCCAGGTCGGCGTAGCTCCGGTGGTTGGTGGTGTACTCGGTGATGAGCCAGTCGCGGTCGATCACGTGCTTGGCGCAAGCGTGTGGAGCGCGCAGTGGTATGGCGTAGTCTCGGGCCAACTCTGAGATGGTGGGCTTGCTGACCCCGGCTATTGCGGCAAGGTCACGCAGGCTTCGGTGTTGTTGCAGGTAGAGTTCGGCGAACTTCTCCTTCGGTAAGACGGACATTGCTTTGAGGTAGGGCGCGCGAGCTCGATGGGGACCGATCCTGGGTCTGCTTCCCGGTTTGGGGTCGCGGTGTGCGGGTCGGCGCTCAAGGGCGACCCTGACGGCATCGGTGCTGATGCCGATGCGCGCGGCGGCAGCGGCGATATCCAGTTGTTCTTTGCGTACAAGGTGATGCAGCTGGTTCGTATCGATCGCGTCGACGTCAATGCCTGGCAGCGTCAGATCGTTGATAAGTGTCATCGGCGGTTCCCAGTACACTGGTTCGTCAGTGATTCCCTGGGCAGCAAGGAACTCCAGCGCGTGGTCATCGAGCGCGTTCAGTAGTTCGGGGTTAAGGCGCACAGGGAAGCGCAGCAGTGAGCCGTAGGCGTCGTAATCCCAACTGGGTACTGGGGTTGCGATGGCTGGCACCCCGCTGATTCGTTGGCGAAGAAAATTTCGAGCCGTGCTGGCCCCTTCTGGGCGGGTGGTGTTAGTACGTGCGAGAGTCAACCATCGGGTTTCAGGCAACAGACCCGTGCAGTCGAGGCGGCGGCGGCGCTGGTAGTCAATCGGTGATCCGTGGCTATCGAGGTAATCAGCCAGCCTGATCAGCGCGGATCGGATGGCGTCCCAGTACCCGCATACGGTGAGATGCCACAGCATTTGAATCACACTCTGGTAGGTGACGTGTTCCCCTAGTGCCACCGCTGCATCCTTGATGCGCATTGTGGTGTTCACAAGCAGGATCGTGGGTGCCAGCGCTGGCCGCGCGGTTCGCTGAAACGATGTTGGCGGACATAGCCGCAACGACCAGGCTGGCCACAACAACGTTGGTGTGCATCGGAGCCTTCGCTCCGCTCGGGCGGTGTTGTCGATTGGTCTGCCGGGGAGTGTGGTGCCCAGCCGGCGTCGCAGTTGTTCAACCGAGGTCAGGCGTACTCCGAGCGCAATAGTGTGCACCGCACGCAGGACCGGACTGGCGCCTCCACTGACCCCGCCCTGTGCAGCAAGAGACATCTCGAGGATGTGGCGGTCAAGGTGGTTATGCAGTGCGGTAACCGCGTCTGCGGCCTCACTGAGGTTGCGGTGGTTGAGGATCGCCATCGCTGCGGTGACCGCTACCGCAGTGCTCACGGCCAGGGGCGGCTTCTCCTTCAGCCGACGGCCGTATCGATCTTTGTGGGCAGAGTGAACATCGCCACGTCCAAGCAATTGTTCATAATGTTCGGCAAGATCCGGCGAGACGATGCCGCCCAGGTGATGCGGCGGGGTCGCCGCCAAGATGCCTCCTCCTAGCGCACGCAGGTCAGCAAGCACTGCCGACACTGGCTGGGGATGTTGCGCATAGATTCCGAAGCTGACAGTGTCACGGTCCAGCAGGTCATTGATGGCCGATTGAGCCAGCAGGACCGGATGGTGAACAGGTAAGTCGAGCACATGTGCCTGGGCAAGGTCGGCGGCGCAGCGAGGGGTACGTCCGATTCCCCCGCCGTCGGCCGAGTTCGCACATTGGCCTGGGCATGGGTGTTCATCCCCGATCCGGTAACGGTACCGTTGGGCAGCACCGCAACACGGGCAGCGATCAGCGAGCAGGCAACGATGTTGGAGGCAGGCGAAAGTCCAGATCAGCCGCCAATTCAGCTGCCAGCCACCACCGGTGCTGCCGAGACAACGGGGGCAGAACCGTGAACCGTGAACCCTCGCCCAAGGGGCGGTACCGATGAATTCGCCTGTATTGAAGTCGATTCCCACAACGTCGGCAGGATAGCGCGCCAGTGTCATTGCCGAGATATCTTCGACTCGGTACCCGGTTGCAGTGGCGATCGCGCCAGCTTCGTACGAGGTGAGTTTTCGGTTGATGTGGCGCCACAGTTCCGAATACGGTGAGCGAAATCCCATGTGCTCGTACAATTCGGCCATCGTGACGTCCATACGTACAGCGATCGCTT
The DNA here is from genome assembly GCF_005924235.1 of Mycobacterium sp. DBP42. Lineage (NCBI taxonomy): Bacteria > Bacillati > Actinomycetota > Actinomycetes > Mycobacteriales > Mycobacteriaceae > Mycobacterium > Mycobacterium sp. DBP42. The sequence continues at coordinate 70,387 of NZ_VCMY01000028.1, read as the reverse complement.
CCAACCACGAATCCAGAGATTCACCAGGCAGCGGAGCGGTGGCGAGCGGAAGAACCCGCACCGGCTTCGCCGTCATTAAGTCTTGCGCAGCCACTTTCCGCGTTCCTATCCCCGCGCCCCGTGTTGCGTTCAAATGCCGGCACGCTATGGCTTCCGTAGCCGTGTCGTTTTCCTGCCCGATCTGAAGGCGACTTCCAGTTCTCGACGCCCCAACTCGGCGGCGCTGTCGACGCGGCATTCGTCGAGGAGCTCTTTGGTCAGCTTTTCGGTGCCCTTGCGGATGGCGCGCAGGCATCCCAGTCGGATCAGGCTCATCAGTGAACCGATATGTCCGGTGCTGCGGATGAACAGTTGATCGGAGAGGTCGTCGGCGAGCATGCCGGGGTACTTCTGGGTTAGCAGCAGGCGTTGTTCCAGGGTCAGCAGCAGGTCGCGCCATTGGCGGCGTTGCTTTTCGCTGTCAGTGCCGAACGGCTTCATATCCAGCGGCGTGGTGCAGCGCAGCAGTTGTTCCATCTCGTGGTCCCAGTAGGAGTTGGTGTCATCGAGCAGAGCACGGCTCTCGTGTAACCCGATGCCGATCACCAGCACGGTGACAGGGAATTCGTTGGCGATGTATTTGAACTGGTTGCTCAGCTCGCTGATCCGTTCGGAACGGCCGTGCAGGAAGTGCAGGTCGTCAATGATCAGGAGCCGGGTTTCACATGACGACACGTCATCGAGTGCGCGGCGAAGAAGCTGAGCGGATGTGGCCCGGCGAATCCCGGGATGGGCGTAGAAGTCGCATAGTGCGGCGTTGAACTCGCGGATGCCGGTCGATCCCGTCATCCCGATGCGGCACACCGGCCATCGTTCGTCCCCAGCCCGGGTGTACGCGCCGTATTGCCCGATCTGGTCCAGATGGAACTGTTTGGCGAATACGCGAGCCACTGTGCTCTTCCCGAGGCCTGGCAGGCCGCTCAGTGCGATCAGGGGTTTGGCGTCCGCGCCAGTCTGGCAGTTGCAGGTGACGAAATCGTCGAGCTGTTCGAGAACGGATTGGCATTCGGCGGTCATCACGATGCCCATTTGAGCGTGCCAGCGAATGCGCTGCCGATTGTATGCAGCGGCTGCTTCTCGACTGAGTTGTCGAAGTTGCCTTGGAGACAACATTTCTGGGCGCTCTAGTGTCGGTGCCTCAACCATGGCGCGCCACCCTTCTTTGCGTGACAACGACAGGTTGTCGAGATACTCGCTGGGATCACGTGGCGACGGCGGCACATTGCGGGGCGTGCCGACCCCAGGTCGTCGTTTAGACGGTGACGCTGTCGATTTGACGCTCATCGGACCTCCAAGACATCGTCGTAAAAACTGCCGTGCTCCAACGGTGGCTCATCGGGGTCCTCGTCGAGATCGTCGACGAAACCCTCGTCTGCGGGCGCATGTGCTCGCTGGCCGCGCGTGCGGTCCAACGCCGCAGCCACGGCCGGCAGCTCTGCGGGTTCCGGCGTTGCCGTGACATCACCGATGAGCGAGGACTGCTCGCGGGCCATCCGCAACGCCATCCGACGTTCAGCCATCGTGTTGCCGGCACTGAGTTTTCGCCGCTCCAGAAAGTTGGCGATCGCCAAGGGATCGTCGACATAGCGATTAGACGCTCTGGCCAGTTTCCGCTCGAAGCGCAGGACTTCTTCGCTCATCGGCCCATTGACCTGCTCGGCGTGCTCCCACACCAGGGTCTCCCACTTGTGTGTCACCGGGTCACGGAAGTACACCCGGGTGATGTCGTCAGGGTTGACGTGAATCGGCCACTGCTTCTTTCGATTCGCATAGGGGCTGTGTTCGCCGGCCCGCCCGGCGATCGCGGCGCCCTTGTAGATTCGGCCATCCCATTCCACGCCATACGGTTGGATGGTCCGCCACTGCGCCTGGAGAAACTCATAGGCGAGGTCGGGATCCCGCGGTGCCTCGATATAACCGGCGCGCGCCACCCCGTGGGCGAACATCTCAGCCGGTGTCATATGCAGGCCGGGAACCCCCAGTCCGGTCAAACTGTCGTGCGCGGTGTGGTGATAGACCACCGCAATCCACTCCCGGATGATCGCTTCGAGTTCATCCAGGTAGAACCAGGCGTCCTGTTCCGGGGCCACACCACGGGAGTACACATCGGGGCCTTTATAGCCAGGCAACGCCTGGAGCAGCCCGACCCGCAACGTGAGGAAAAACCGCTCCACCGGTCCCTTGTCCCGCCCGGTCCGCAGCCGTGCCGGCTGCAACGAGATACCCAGCCTCTGACACACACTGTTGAGGTGCCCGCCGACATAGATCTTGCCGTGATCGACGATCAACGTCTCAGGCACGATGGCCGGCGTCGCAGCGACAACACTGTCCGGGTCGAGTGCCTCCTGCTCCACCAGGACCGATCGCGGGACACCGTGCGGGGGCCAGACCGCTTCCGCCGGCCAGTCCCGCCCAGCAGGTGGCGGACGGAACGACTGATACAGCGCTGCTGCGGCATCGATCGACTTGGTCGACACCGGCGTCAACCGCAACCCCGTGACGCACCGGGTGTACCAATCCATCGCCACCGTCAGCTCCGCATTCACCCACTGCAACGTGTGCGGATCCATCGCATAGACGTCCAGCCTCGTGGTGTCCATCAGCATGTACTCCCCCGGCCGAGTGGGCTGCAGCTTCCCGTAAACCTCCTTCGAGCGCTGCGCAATGTCCCGATTGCGTTTGGCACTCTTCACGAACAATGGATGCTGTTGGTGTTCAAGGTCCTCGAGAATGTAGTAAGCCGTGCGTTGGCTTGGCATCTTCACCACACCTTGCCCGAACCGCGCATCCAGCCTGGCTTGTGTGCGCCGGATTACCAGATCACGTGTTGGAGTGGATAATTCAGTGTATTCACCAATAATCTCCAGCGCTGTCTCGGTCCAACGCGGGTCGGTCCGAGTGCCGGTACCCGGCTGCACGGCACGCTGCGGAATCAGGCCGGCCTCCCCGTGTGCCCGGTACTGCGTTATCCACCGTTCAATCGACCGGTAGCTGCCTTTCAGTTCCTTAGATGTACGCAGTTCGCTGGCCTTGGCTGAGATTCGAGCTCCGAGCGGCAATTCAGATCGATACTGTCGCCGCGGTTCGGTTGGCAGCGCGGTCTCTGCGTGGCCGGATCGGTAGCCGGTTAGCACCTCTCGAACGTGCGCCGCTCGGGCAAGGGCAAGTCGACGGATCGGCTGCGGAACCGCAGATAGGACAACACTCGCGACGTCGGGTTCGTCGTCAGATGCCGGCCCCTCTCCTGCATCGACGAGCTGGGCGCGCTCCGATATTAATAGTTCGTCGAGTCCCAGCCGTCGCACTGTTGCACCGCGGCAGTCTTCGACGAGCACCTGTGTCACCCCGCCGGTGACGTGCATTTCGACGATCTGGACCATCTCGCCGTCGTAATAGAAGCGTGCGCCCACCCTGATCGGTATTCCTGCTCGATTCACGTCGGTATCTCCAGTACGGTCGAGGGTCTCAATTGCTCGGTGAGGTCGATGACGAACTCCTGACGCCATAACAAATGCAACAAGGCGCTGCGCACGACCGGAATCGGAAGGTGTTTGCCGACTTGAGATTCGGCATCATCGATCCGCATCCCAGCCAAGTCGGGTGCACACAAGCGCAGATACGCAACGGCGTCGGAGTCGATGAATCGTGGCCGGCGATACCCGGCTAGGAAGCGGACATTGGCCAGCAGGACTGGTGGTTGCTCGGAGATCACCTCGTAGGACCACCCGAGAGATTCGATGACCCGTTTCGTCCACATGCACAGCGATGCGATCTTGGGATCGTGCAGCCGTGCGGCTCGCACCACGTCGATAACGACGAGGCCGGCATCGCGCTGTAGCAAGTAGTCGGTGATGTGTCGCCGCCTGTGTGGACCCACCAATGCGGTCAGCAGGAACGGCTGCGCTTTGATCCGGGAGACGGCGGGGTCGAAGTCGGCCATCAGCAGTGCCGAGAGCTCCAACCTGGACTCGTAGATAACGTGATCGCCCTCGGTGGCTGACCAGTAGTTGCCCGAATAGTGTCGCTGTCCCAGGTGCCAGGAAAACGTCCGCCATGGATCAGCATCGAACAACGCGGCCACAGCTGTCCGACGAGCTTCTTTGGCCAGACTCTGCCCATCCGCAAGCCGGTACTCCAGGACCGCGGAACCCACATCAACATCGACGCTGGCAGACATCGTTGACTCCACGCAGTGCAGAGACTGCAGGCCACCAGTATCTGCCGTCACGAGGAATCAATCAAATGCCTGATACTCACCGAGCACGACATCGTCGTCCTACCCCCAATGTGGGTTGAGAGTGCACACCTCAGCACGGCTGTTGGTCGTGTGGCCCTGAAGTTGGAGTGGCGAGACATGCCTGCAGGGGATCCTGACGACGATCGACAGGCATGGGGCCTGGGCCAGCGACTGCGCTCAGGGCACGGCCGGATTGACTTTGGGCTAGATCGACCCGCAGCTCGGACGCATCCACAGTAAGCACTTGCGACCGAGCGGAATAAGCAGACGTCAGAACGGCGGTGGATCTTCTTCGGCATGCTCGGTCGCCTGTGGTTGCTCTCGCCTAGGCGCCCAAGCGGCGGCCAATTTGGCTGCATCCAACGGGGTACCATGCCTCCACGCGGCCTCGAAGTCTGGGTCGGACGCATTCGGCCGGAAGCGTTCGTCAAGCTCTTCAACTTCGACGAGTACGGGAATTTCTGCCGCGGCGCCAAGTAGTAGAGCCGTTCGGGCGGGGTAGGCCGATACTTCGTTTACAAGGTCGCCGAGAGAGTCAGGTACTAGCCGTCGGATCAGATCTTGGTCCCGCGCGTTGACAATCCGATGAACCAGAAACGTGTTGCATTGCGACAAAACAGTCTCAGACAGTTCGCTCGGCCGTTGCGACGACACCACCAGAGACAGTCCGAACTTGCGACCTTCTCGGCCGATTCGTTCGAACGCTTCCCGGCACAAGTCGGCCATACCGGTCGAAACTTCGTCCAAGGACGCGTCGGCGCGACGCCGCACTAGTGCGTGAGCTTCTTCGATAGCAAGGATCACCGGGGTTGAGCCCTCGGAGCGGCGCCCTCGCTCCAAGACCTCCAGAACTGACCGGGCGATGACGCTAGCAATCACATGTTGTGCTTGCGAAGGAATCAAACTCAAGTCGAGAACTGAGATCTGGCCGCTTACATTTGTACCGATCAGACTATCTATCCATTGTTCGAGCGACTCATCGTCACGGTAGGCGCAGACACTGTTCATGCGACGGTCGCTCATTGCGACTGTCAACCTGTCCTGCATGGGCGCTACCCAACCGGCGACATCGGCCCCAGCGTCAACACCGATGAGCTCAATCAATTGCACAAGATCGAGTGCGTTGAACGGCGTAGGAGTGTCGACACTAGATACGTCTCCAACCATGCTCGGTACGCCGAGCGCTTCAAGTGCGCTATCAAACTTAGACAGCAGGTTTCGGCATTCTTCTACCGACGGACCTGCAACACCCATAGCCCACTTGTAGCGAGGGTCGCCGCTTCGCTTGGGATCCAACATTGCTTTGATGGCGACGTAAAGCGCGCGAAGTTCTTCAGCGCCGTCGTCTCCTGCGCTTTCATGCACAGCCTTGCAGGACTGCATGATTCGATCCAATTCCGACAACTTCGCGGTGATATCCCTGGTTGGAACTCGCTCGGATTTGAACTGCAGGACAACCCGGCGCCCCGCAACGACCGTTACGACGCCTTCTGGCACTCCACCGTAGGCCGATGTGCGCAGAATGTGGAGTGCTTGTCGAAGGACAGGTGCCTGACTACGACCGCTGGCTGCGGAGAACGCCGACCACTCACGAAAACTCCACAGCCAATATGGAACTCGTAGGGTCGCCACCTTCCCAGTTGGGTCTGGCTCGACTGTGTACCGCTTGATCGGTATGGCACTTTCAAGATCAGAGAATGTCTGTCCATACTCGCCGTTGAGATCCAGAATGATCGCACGAAACGTCCCCCCACCCTCGGTGGCGAGCGTTGCACTTGCCCGCAACAAGTGAGCGAGCGAGCAAGACTTCCCGCTGCCGGTGTTCCCCAGAATGGCGAGGTGTCGACCGAACAGGCGGTTGGGGCTGAGGATTACCGGACTATCTCCCGCCATCGGAGCTGTGCCAATGCGAATGCCGCCGGCCGCAAGTAGCGGTACCGCGAGAGCCGCTTCTGAACCAGTCGGTAGCCTCACAGGATCCCCGACGGTCGGGAAGGTGAGTGCCCCCCGTTCGAGCGCAAGAGCGCCATTCGAATCGCGGCGTACCAGCCCTAGCGCCATCGCCCTTAGACGGCGGCCAGCCGTCGGCAAGCCGAGGACTCCCGAATCCTGTCTAGAGCGAGCTAGATCGGGGCTGTCGACGATGCCCAACCAAAGCACTATGGCCAAGATCACGCCAGCTTCACACGGCAGGGCGATGAATCCGTTGACACTCGGGAAGCGTTGAAGGACACCATGATTAATGGAGGTTCCGTGCGGCGCCTCAACATCGAGTTCAACGGTGACGACCGACGGTGTCACTTCGACTACATGTCCCACCGTGAGTATCTCTTGACTGATGGGATCCCACGATCTCGCGTTCGTCACAGTCTGTTGTCCGCGTCGTCGTCGGTGTCACCCACGATCGGTTGGAGGCCGTTTAGATGGGCGATCCCGGGCCACGGCAACCATTCTTCAGTGAGCCTACCGATGTCTGCGAACGACGGGCCGATCATGAGGCTGACCTGGCCCGTTCGACGGTACGACTCGGCAAATCTTGTGATGCGTTCTCCATCATCTGAGTACGCGATTATCAGGATGTGGGCACTCGGAATGGTTAGCATATCCCGGATGATTCGGTTGATGTGGTCATCGCCGAAGCTGTAGCCATACGTGACAAGAGTGGCATTTGGTCTACAGACGGCGGATGAGAAGTCTCGGAACAGGTCCGCATACGGGTACAGCGATGTCTCAACATCTTTCGCCGCATTTGGATATATGAGGAGTTCGTTTGCATCCACGGTCGATGCGGTTCCAAACATGGATGGAACTCGAACAACCTGATGTTCTGGCTGGTTCCAACGCCAGTCCAGCGAGCCGTGCAGTTTCGTGAGTCGAAAGACGCCATCTAGGTGTCTAGGTTCCTTATAGCTGCCGGGTGGCGAGTAGTGGTAGTCGATTTCGAGGCGCGACGATCGGAAGACTGGCTCAAGCGACCCGATGAATCGGTCCAAGAGTCTGAACCCAGCACGATCGGCGCCCCACTCAATCACTCGGTCGTAGTTCGTAGTGAAGATCTGCAACCTGTCTCGCGTGGGAACTCGACCGACGAACGTCCCCAAAAAAGACGTCAACAGGTCCACAGCTCTAGCACCTTCGCTCGACACTGTCAGCGATTGCTGCCGTAGTCCCGCTTCAATGGCAACCACTGAGTCGCGGACAGCGCGCAGTACGTTGTCGATCGTCTCCCGCAGAAGTGCGGCTCGGTCGTCTCGCACCACCAACAGTCCCGCATGTGTTTGAAGTGCAACGCGAAGCCGATCCTCGACGTTTGGTTGGTAACCCCGCCCGCTGGTCTGCGCAGAAATGACGGCCGCAGCCTCAAGCATTTCGTCTAACTCGTTGTCACCGGTGGTGATCTTAGCTCCGAGGTCGGCCTTCACCTTCACCTCCGAAGCTACGGCGAGACCGGTAGTTAGGCCCGAGCCTATGAGTAGATTGAGGTGCTCACTCTGGAGCAGCGCCGCGATGAAGGCCTCGACATACCGACGGGCCGGTAGCGGATCTCCCGGCACCCACTTGCGCTCGCCCAGTGCGAGATGGTCCTGTTCTTGCAGAGCTGGTGGGCCGCCCGGATCCTTGTCGGCCTCTGACATCTACCATCTCCTCCCCCGGCGGAGTGGCGACGATTCCGCGAATGCCGTAAGTGGTGAACGTGGGGCTCAGCGACTCGTCACTCCATGACCATCGATTCAATCTTGACAGGACACTATCGGCCCAGTCACTAATCGCGGCACCGAAGGCCCCGTGAGTCTTGCAGTTTCTGGTTGGTAGCCATGCCCGCGAACGCCACCGTTGCTGGCCGCTTCATCGCGTTGCGAGGCGTGGCCGTACGAATTCAGCGACGGCAAGGTTGTCCTCACCTCGCTCGAGAAGCAGTCGAGGCACGCCCGGTCTGGAAGGTGTGTAGCTCGTTGGCAATGGGGACACGCGAAAGCGCAGCCCACGTTGACCTTGCAAGGTACGACTTCGCCGGCCACGCGTCGGGATCGAGAGAGTCGAGTGCGCCGCGAAACAAGGCAGCGTCCTCAGATTCTTTCAGCGCTGAAAGCACGGCGTCGGCATCGAAGCCCTTTTTGCTTCCGATGAGCGGCCTCAGAATGCCATCATCCGCGACTACCAGGCCTAGCTTGTCGCACTCGCCAACAGCGTCTCGGAGTCGACTCGATATGCCAACGTCGGAACCGGTACGTCCAAGAAGCGCTTTCCACAACAGTATTCCGACAGTCGTCGTCGGACCACCACCGAACGATCGTCGCGTCCACAGTTCGAGGTAACGCGCAGCGCCGTTGGGCATACCGGGGATCGGCGCACCAAAGTCACCGTAGTGAAGTAGTGATGCTGCGACACCTTGTTGGACAGGCTGTCCCGAGATGGCCTGTTTCAGTTCCCCCCGGATCAACGCCCGGAATTCAGGATCGGCGGCCGCAACCGTGAGTCCGTGTGCCAAACCCTTCGGCTCGGTCGGCATCGGACCGTTGAGACTGCGAAGCGAAACCTGAACGAGGCGGCGCACGAAGATAGGTTTGTTTGCCGCGAGTCCATCGTCGAGGATGTCTGCAGCCAACTGGGGTCCAGTCGGATAGAGCCAACCAGGCCATGCTGCATCTTCGTCACAGGTCTCGACGATATCGAGAACAACGCTGCGCTCGTGGTTGCTACCGGTGAACATTTCGCCGGCCGCGAACAGCCACGCATTGCGCCAGTGCGGGCTGCGAGCGGCAGTCGTGAGGTTGTGCCGGATGTCTGCCTCAGCTCCATTGATGAGAGCTCTGCCGGCCATCAGTTCCTGCAGGCTTCGCACGTCGAAGGAGACGGTATGGTCTTCATCCGCGGCAAGAAGAACGAGACGCTGAGTGGCTACGTTGACCAATCGTTCGGCCAATTCGTTGGCCCGGGGGATGGAGTGCTCGTCCTCGCGTAGACGTTGAAACGCTATGTCGCGCAACTCATCAAGAGGAAGCCTGGACCGTCCCTCCGGGGTCGTTTCACACCGTTCATGCAGAATAAGCCCAATCCGAAGGTGAAGGTCTTCGATCTCTGTTCGATACGTGTTGAAGAAGGATTGAAGACTGGTGTCTTTATTGGCCTCGCGTTTGAATACGGTATCGAAGTACGTCCAGAAGAGCCTGTATCGGTTGGTCGGCAGCACGCCCGCGTTAGCGACAATGATCGTCAATATCAGAACTTGCAGCGGTGTTTTCAGCAGTCTGTACACATTTGGCTTCTCAATCGCTGCAGCCAATTTCGCGAGAATTGTGTTCCGATACTCGGGTTCGTCTGATGACAGCCTCTGAGCTGTGACGAACTCACCGTAGACGGCGGCTTCAGCGCGCGTAAACTCCGCCAGATCTATCTGGTCGAAATGTTCGGGGAGCAGCCGCTGCCTCTCCGTGTAGCCGGTCGGCCGGGTCGTGATGACAATGAACAGATCAGCGTCGGCATCGTCGGCATCCCCCACTAGTCGGGTGATTTCATTTATGACGCGATCACGCGCTGCGGGATGGGCGACCTCGTCGAGCCCATCGAAGAACAGTGCGCCAGGCCAGACTTTCAGCCATGAGATGAGGCTGTGCGGTTCGATGTGTACGTGCGACCTGAGCGAAACCTGTTCGGACAGATACTTGTATAAGCTTGGTCCACCATCGTCCGGGCCCATGGCGTGGGCCATCGCCGCCAACTCCACGCGGACTGCCCACCTCGGAGCCTTGGGCGGTTCGAGGTGCAACCTGTCCAAGGACGCGTAGGCGCTGTCGACGAGTTCCTCGATACCGTCAGGGCGGCCCGCACCCTCGTGCCGAACGAAAGCAGCGCGGTAGGCGTGGGTGAGGTAGCGCGTGAGTGTGCTCTTGCCATTGCCGGGTGCGCCGGTGATCACGAGGTGCCGCGGCGGCGGAGGGCCGCCGGCTTCCTCTGCACGCCAAAGTGATCGACGCAGCACCGCATCACCACGGCGGAGGCATTCACCGAGCGCAGTCGATCGGCCACTCTCGGTCTCGACGGGCAGATTGACAACAACTTTGTCAACGGCGTGTTTGGCTTGTCCGTCGCCAGCATCGTCGAAGCGGATCCAACGACTGGTACCCAACGAACTGCACGCATGATCGATGAAAACTCCCGGGAGCAGATCGCTGGGGATTGTGCCTGGGAGTTGGTTTATTCGGGCGAGGATGTCGCCGACGGTGATCAGCGGGGTAAACCGCTGCCTGGCATCCGCGTTGTTTGTGAGCAGGGTATTTAGCTTGTTTCGATGCCAGATCTTCACCTCTCGCAATCCTTGCGAACGTAGGGAGCGTGGCCTCGTGGGAGCGCCATAATTGTGCCCAAGCTGTTCATCGAGCCAGGAGTTAAGCTTCGCCATCGTGCCGCCGGGGTCAGCCGGGGTAAGCCGAACATTGGTAATGATGAGCAGATAATCAGGAAACTGTGTTCGCTTAGAGGCGGGTGCCATCCAGGCGTCAAATTCCTTCTTGATGTGAGTCACCAGCCAAGCGAGGTCCTTCGCAGGATCGTCGGTTGGGTTTTGGCAGTGTTTCACCTGAATCACGGTGTAGCCACGCCAGGTTGAACTGTCGTCGACACCGGTTACTGCCCACCGAATCGGTCCGTTCCACGTCGCCTCGCGGCCACCGTCGCGGCCAGGACCAAAGACTTCCAGCCCCACGCCTATGACCTTCTCGGTGATAGCCACACCGAGTTGCTCAAACGCTCGGGGACTCAGTTGCTCGTAAGCGAAATCGTTCTCCACGCCAATCCCCAATCCGTCCCCGGGCAGGTGATTCCCAGACCTGTTCCGACGAGACCCTCAGCTCACCCTCTGGGGTCTCGCGGAACGACAATAGCCGGAAGCGTCAGCAGTGTGCGGAAGGCATGACATCCACGCCAAAACGGCTCTCACCGCTCGCAGCCACTGGGCACCGGAGCCAACGGACGTAGCCAAATAGGCATCTCCCGGTCTTGTCCGGAATCTCCTAACGCACGCGGACCGACCCGCCCCAGTCCTTATGGAATTGCACTCCAGTTGGCGGATCCGCCATCTTCCGCCATCTCAAGTTGCAATCCGCCATCCAGAATTGCAACCGACAAGAAGAAACCCGGCCACCAAGCCCAGCCTGCGCCGTGGATAAGCAAGACTTATGCATATGAAGAATCATTAGCTGTACTTGATCACTACTCGTCCATAGCCTCGAACGCATGGCTTCACCCGTCCTGATCGGATTTCTGACCACCATGGCGTTGATCGCCGCGATCGGCGCGCAGAACGCCTTTGTGTTGCGTCAAGGCATCCGTGGGGAGCACATCGTCGCCGTGATCGCGTTGTGCACGGTCTCCGATCTGATCCTGATCGCCGCCGGCATCGCCGGAGTCGGTGCGTTGATCACTGCCCATCCCGACGCCATGACGGTGGTGAAGTTCGGCGGTGCAGCCTTCCTGATCGGCTACGGCGTGCTGGCGGCGCGTCGCGCTTTCCGGCCTTCGACGCTGAATCCCTCCGAGCGCACGCCGGCCCGGCTGGCCGAGGTGCTGGTCACCTGCCTGGCGCTGACCTGGCTGAACCCGCACGTGTACCTGGACACTGTGGTCCTGCTCGGCTCACTGGCCAACGAACACCACGAGCAGCGGTGGCTGTTCGGCGCCGGCGCGGTGGCCGCCAGTGCGGTGTGGTTCACCGGCCTGGGCCTGGGCGCGCGCCGGTTGGCCGGATTGTTCGCCACCCCGATGACCTGGAGGATCCTCGACGGCGTCATCGCGGTGATGATGGTCGCGCTTGGCGTCAGCCTGGCGGTGTCCTGAGCGCGGTTCGCAGCGAGCTGTCCACTGCCAGAAACCGTCGGCCAAGTGTCGATCGGATTTCGGGCATGCGACAGAATTAGCAGGTGAGTCCCATGTTCCGCCGTGAACCATCCCCACCGCCGCATCCGATGGCGGACGCTCCAGCCTGGTTCACCTCTGCCCTGGCACAGACCCCAGAGCATTCCACGATCGATGTCGACGGCTGCCCGATCCACGTGCGCAGCTGGGGTGACCCGGACAAACCCCCGCTGGTGTTCGTCCACGGTGGCGGCGCCCACTCCGGATGGTGGGATCACATCGCCCCGTTCTTCGCCCGCACCCATCGGGTCGTCGCACCTGACCTGAGCGGACACGGCGACAGCGGAACTCGCGCCGAATACGCGCTGTCGATCTGGGCGCGGGAAGTACTCGCGGCAGCCGCGGCCTCTGGCTCATCGGCGCGGCCGACCATCATCGGGCACAGCATGGGCGGTTGGGTCGGTGCCTCCGCGGCCACCCATTTCGGAGCGCAGATCGACAGCATCTTGGTCATCGATTCACCATTGCGGGATCGCGCACCCGAGGAAGTCCGACTGCGTAACCGCCGCCGGGGCACCGCCGGCTACGCCACCGAAGAAGAAATCCTGGCCCGATTCAGGGCTGTGCCCAAGCAAGAGGTGACGCTGCCCTACATCGGTCACCACATCGCCGTGCAATCCGTGCGCAAGACCGACGACGGGTGGGTGTGGAAGTTCGACCCCGACATCTTCGGCGGCCTGCTGATGGACGAAACCCCCGACGACGAGGAGATCCTGGAGAACGCCTTCGCCCGAATCCCTTGCCGGATCGGCTATTTGCATTGCGAGCGTGGCGTGGTGCCACCCAGGATGGCCGAGCAGATTCGCTTGATCCTGCAGTTGCGGGGGCCGTTCGTCGACCTCGCCGAGGCCGGCCACCACCCCATGTTGGATCAGCCGCTACCGCTCGTGGCGACCGTCCGCACCCTGTTGGAGTTCTGGTCGATCACCTGAGACATCCGTCATGGACCCGTTTGGCGCGCGGCCAAAGCGGTTATCGCCAGGAAATGTCTCAACCCAACGCCGACAGTCGCATCAACGAGGTCGCCCCCGGTGACATCATCACCCTCGGGGCCGGTGAACCGGCCGGCAAAGTGGTCCACAAAGAACCCACCGAATCGGGCTTCTTGATCACCTTCGAGGGCGAGGAGGGCGAGACATTTCAGCGTGAAGTCCCCGGCGATGCACCGGTCAAGCGGTCGCTGGAGTCCAAGTGGGAGTCAACGCAGAGTCCCACCGCACACCGGAGGCCGTGAGACCACTCAGCGCACCAAAGTGGCGCCACCGTCCAGCCGGATCTGTTGTCCTGTCATGAAGCGCGACTCGTCGGCCAGCAGATACAGCGCCGCATATCCGGTCTCCCAGGCACTTGCCCGGCCCATTTTCAGCTTGACCACCTCGCGGTAGGCCTCGTCGACCTCCTCGGGCTCGAAGCCGAACAGTTCTTGGGAATCGGTGTTCCCCAGCGTCGAGTCGATCGGGCCCAGCATCAAGGTGTTGGCACGGATACCGGCGTCGGCATACTGGGTCGCGGTGAGTTCGGTGATGTAGTTCAGCCCGCATTTGCCGAGGGCGTACGGCATGATCCCGATGTTGAGCCCGACCTCGTTCTTGATGCTGGCGATAGACGAGAAGTTCACGATGCTGCCGGTGGAGTCGCTGTCGTTCTTCTCCATGCACTGTGCGGCAAAGAGATTGCAGTAATAACACCCCAGCATGTTCACGTTGAGGCCGTGGTTGAAGTTCTCGACGCTCATCGAGTTGTTCACTTGATCGAACGGCGGGTTGATCGCGACGCTGTACACCATGCCGTCGACGTGACCGCTGCGCTGCATCGCGGTGTCGAAAATGCGCTGACAGTCGTCTTTTTCGGACACATCCGCCTCGACGGCGTAGGCGTTGCCGCGCTCGGCGGTGATCATGTCCACCGTCTCCTGGGCAGACGCCAGATTACGGTCCACTACTACCACCTCGGCACCGTGGCGGGCCGCCACGATGGCCGTGGCCCGGCCGTTGCCGATCTTGGGGCCGGGCATCTGCCCGCCGCCTACGACGACCACCACCTTACCGGACAAGTCGAAGACCCGACGGTCGCGACGCTCGAAATCTGTTGACATGGTTACTTTTCCTTCGATTGCTATCAGTAGTAGTAAGGGTGCTGCGGAGGATCGCCTGCTCGGGTCAGCCAGTGACGGCTTCGGCGCTTTCCGTGTCGGCCGCCGGGGTCAGCTTGAGGTGCAGATCGGTCAAGCCTCGCAGGATGTAGGTCGGCACATAGTCGTAACGCCGTGCGTCGGCGGGCCCGTGGTGGGCGCCATCGATCTCGATCGCGCTGGTGGTCGCCAGCAGACGCTGGATGACGACTTTCGCCTCGGCCCGGGCCAGCGGCGCGCCGATGCAACTGTGGACGCCCCGACCGAAGGCGATGTGCCGCCGGGCGTTGTGCCGGTCCAGGTCGAACACGTCGGGATTGTCGAACTGACGCGGATCCCGGTTGGCCGCACCGTAATGCACCATCACCACCGCTCCCGCGGGTATCTGGACCCCGCCGACGTCCGTGGTGGCACGGGCCAGCCGGAAATCACCTCGGATGGGACTCTCGAAGCGCAGCGCCTCCTCGACGAAGTTGGTCACCAGCTCGGGTGCGCGCCGTAGCCGCTGTTGCAGCTCGGGATCCTCGGCCAGGATCTTCAGCGCCGAGGACAGCAGCCGGACCGTCGTTTCCTGGCCCGCGGAGAACAGATTGGCCGCCACCCGCACCACATCGATCACCTCCGGCGTCGATCCATCCGGGAACGTGGCGTGGGCCATCTCGGTCATGACATCGCGACGGGGGCGCCGACGCCGATCCTCGATGTAATCGCTGAAACGGGCGTAGAGATATTCCAGCGGCGCGTGCTCCATCGCGGTCTCGTTGGTGCTGCCCAGCGACACGTCTCCGGTAAGCCGAGCCGTGAGCTCGGGTCGGTCGGCTTCGGGCACTCCGAGCAGATCGGCGATCACCAGCAACGCGACGGGATTGCCTACGGCACGGATGAATTCACCGCCACCGGCCGCCACGTACGGTTCCAGCACCTGATCGGCGAGGCGCCACATGAACTCTTCATTTTCTTTCAAGCGTTTCGGGGTGATCAGCCGCGACAGCAGCGAACGGTGCGCCGTGTGTTTGGGCGGATCGAACGAGGGCAGCTGGTCGCTGAACGGCAACTCGTCGCGATGAGCCTCGATCAGGGCACGCACCTCGGATTCATCGAGCCCGTCGAGAGGCACCGGGAATCCGGGCACCGGACCGGTGACGGTATTGCAGGACGAGAACGACTCATGGTCGCTGACGACGGCCAAGGCTTCCTCGTATCCCGTGACCACGACGACGCCGAGGGATGGTTCGCAGAGTACCGGACTGGTCGAACGCATGCGTTCCAGCACCGGGTACGGGTCGGCCACCATTGTCGGGTCGTGGAAGAAGTCGACGTCCCGCAGAGGTGAGGCACCTGTGAAAACGGGTGGTTGCGGCACGGTGTCCAACGTCATGATGCGCTCCTCGAGTGGGCTTCCGAGCTGACCGGCCGGGGCATATCCACTGACCAAACGTACAGCTGCTTACTGACCAATCGTACAGGGCTAGACTGTACGATTGGTCAGTGGAGAGCAAATTGTTAGGCACACTACATTTAGGGGGACCGCGTGAGCGATCCAGCATCGGACACTCGCGGAGCGACACGTCAGAAGCTCATCGGCGCCGCCGTCGACCTCTTCCGGCGACACAGCGTGGCGGGAACGTCGCTGCAGATGATCTCCGATGAGCTCGGCCTGACGAAATCGGCGATCTACTACCACTTTCGGACCCGCGACGAGCTGCTGACCGCCGTAATGGCACCCGTCATCGACGAGCTGACCCACCTCGTCGAGACAGCCGAAGCCCAGCGAGGCGCTCGCGCACAAGCCGAGGCCATGCTCGCCGGATACGTGTCCCTGGCCGTGTCCCACCGGGACCTGTTCCCCATCCTCACCGGCGATCCCGGCGTCGGCGACTATCTGCTACATCGCCCGCCAGTGCGCGCCCTCGTGAAACGGCAGGCGGATCTGCTCGCCGGCGCGGAGCCCGGAGCGAACGGTCAGATCAGGGCAGCCATCGTCATGGCCGGCATCTCCGCGGCCGTCGGCGTGGAGTTCGACGGGGTGGATGACACCGAACTGTACGAACAATTGGTCGCCGCCGGCCGGCGCACCCTGAATCTGCGAGCGCCACGGTAGGGCCCGCCCGACACCTTCACCTAGCCTGCAGCGGTCCGGCGAACGACTTCTTCAACGACGCCGGGGCAACGACAGGCAGCAGCGCGGCGAGCAGTTTTCGCTTGATTCCCTGCGGATCGCGGACCAAGTGGATGTCGATCCGGGTGCCGCCGGCCTGCGGAGCGAGTTGGAATGTCCAGCCACCGCCCGGGCCGAAGACCTTCGAGTCATGGGTGGTGATGGTGACGCGCCGCCGCCGGACATCCCAGTCGTAACGTGCACGCTCCCACGCCGCGGCAGTCCCCTCGGTCACTTCTGCCCAGGTATCCCCGAGCGAGTGCACCTGGAAATGGTCCGCGTCGATCGTCGGCCACAGCTCGGGACGCCTGGGCCCGAAGTCGGTCAACACGTCCATGACGGATTCGGGGTCGAGCACTGATGTCATCTGAAAGCTGACGACGGACATGTGGCACTCCTAGGGCAACGAATTCTTTTGGGAAATCAGGGCATTCATTCAGCGGCGATAGCCGGGCTCCCGGCTGATGCCATGGGTCCATCTGACCGGGTGGAGACCATCAAGTCCAACGATTGCTTTAGATGTAAGCCATCTTCCGTAGAGATGACAGCGGATTCGCGGGCAACTCATACAAAGGCTGGATTAGCTGATGCGCAATTGGTCTTGGACGTGCATCAATAACCTGCTTTACATTCCATTGTGAGGCGGGTCACTCGCCGAGGTATCTCGAAAGGAGCGGAAGTGTCGATCACGCAATCCGCGTCCGCCGACTTGCAGTCGGCCGTGTCGAAATTCTTCCGCCGCGTCGTACCGCTGCTGATCATCATGTTGATCTGCAATCAGCTCAACCGCGCCAACATCGGTTACGCACAGGAATACCTCGAAGCAGACGTCGGAATCGGCGCTGCCGCTTACGGTTTCGGCGCAGGCGTGTTCTTCGTGGCCTATGCGCTGTTCGAACTTCCGAGCAACATCCTGATGGAGAAGTTCGGCGCCCGGATCTGGTTGACACGCATCATGATCAGCTGGGGCCTGGTGTCGGCCGCCATGATGTTCGTCCGAAGCGCCGAAATGTTCTACGTGCTGCGATTCTTGCTCGGCATGGCCGAGGCCGGCTTCTTCCCGGCGGTCATCTACTACATGGCCAAGTGGTTGCCCGACAGCCACCGCGGACGGGCAACCGCCCTGTTCATCGCCGGCTCCTCCATCGCCGCCGCGATCTCCGGTCCGCTGTCGGGCCCGCTGCTCTCGCTGCACGGTCAAGGCGGCCTGCGCGGATGGCAGTGGCTGTTCCTCATCGAAGGCATGGTGTCTGTCCTCGTCGGCGTCGTCGCGTACTTCATGCTCAACTCGAAGATCCGTGATGCCAGGTGGCTGACCCGCGCCGAGCAGGACGCCCTCATCGACGCAATCGAAGTCGAGGAAGCCGAAAAGACCAGGGCATCGGGCGTCGAAGGCAAGGGCAACCGCTGGAAGATGCTGGCCGACCCCAAGCTGCTGCTGTTCTGCTGGATCTACTTCGCCATCCAGTTGTCCATCTACGCGAACACCTTCTGGCTGCCGTCCATCGTGCGCCGCATCGACGGCCTCAACGACATCACCGTCGGCCTGCTGTCGAGCCTGCCGTGGATCAGCGCCGTCATCGCGATGTACCTTTCCTCCCGCCTCGGCGATCGCAGGCCTGACCTGCGCCGTCCCCTGCTGATCTTCGCCCTCCTCACGGCCGCCGCCGGAACCTACCTCGCGGCTATCACCTCGCCACTGCTGGCTCTCCTGTTCCTGTGCATCGCGGCGATGGGCTTCAAGAGCGCCAGCCCCCTGTTCTGGTCAATCCCCCAGTCCTCCATGCACCCACTGGTATTGGCACCCGCGATCGCGATCATCAACTCGCTGGGCAATCTCGGCGGGTTCGTCGCGCCGTTCGGGTTCGGCCTGATCAAACAAGCCACCGGCACCGTCACCTGGGGCCTGTATGCGCTGGCCGCCGCCAGCCTGATCGCCGCCGCTTCCGTCATGCTCGTCCGGAAGAAGTCGGTCGACGTCACCGACTACTTCTTCCCCGAGCCGGCCCCGGCAGACAAGACCTCGCGCTGAGTTCGGGTCGATCACCTAACGGGCTGCCCCCGCCGAGGTGTCCGCCACGTCATGGCCCCCGGTAGGCTGCCGGAGCGAAAACCCATGCGCGATCGGAGGTCCGATACCCCGTGCTCGACGCTGACGATGTGCGCAGCATCGCACTCTCCTTCCCCGAGACCACCGAGAAGGAGCGCTGGGGCCATCCGACCTTCGACGTGGCGGGCAAGATGTTCGTCACCGTGCCCGACGACGAGACCTCATTTGCGGTGCGCTGCCCTCGGTTTGACCGTGAGGAATTGATCGCCGCCGAACCGCACAAATTCTGGGTCCCACAACACGAGGCCGCCTCGGCCTGGGTGCGGGTCCGGTTGGCTGAACTAGAGGATCGGCAAGAGCTCCGCGATATTGTGCTCGACTCCTGGCGGCAAGCAGCGCCGAGCCAGTTGACCGAGTAGCTTCGGATGGCGCACCCCGTCAGACCGGGGCAAAACGACCGGCCCAGGGCATGGCCTGCTCAAGCTGAGCCGCCAGCTTGAGCAGCAGCGATTCACCGGCCAGCGGTGCGACGAACTGGACGCCGAGCGGCAGCCCTTCCGCCGTCCAGTGCACAGGCAACGAGATCGCCGGGCGGCCAGTGATATTCGCCAGTTGCGTGTAAGGCACCCAGCCGAGGTTCTTGTCCACCATGTCGTCGACGATCTTGGTGTAGCGCAACATGCTTGCCGTACGGGTCTTGATCAACACGTCCGCGCCACGTTGCAATGCGACCGGCAGATCGAACTCGCCGATCCGCGGCGGCAACGTGGCCAAGGAAGGCGTCAACAGCAGGTCGTAGGACTCGAAGAAGGTACTCAGCCGCCGCGTGTGCTCCTGGCGCCGCTGCACCGCATCCAGATAGTCGACGCTGCTAGTGGCGCGGCCGATCGCCGCCATGATGAGCGTGTCACGTTCAAAATCGTCATCCCCCGCACCCGTCAGCCGCTTGGCCTCGGCGAGCTCCCACGCGCTGTAGACGAACCAGGTCAGTAGGAAGTCACGGGCCAGCGCGGCATCGTCGAACGGCGCCTGCGGGAGTTCCTCGACATGGTGGCCGAGCTCGGTCAACGCGGCAGCCGTTGCCTCGACGGCGGCGAACGCCTCGCGGTGAGGTGCGGGGTTGATCGCCGACGGCACCCGCAGCCCGATCCGCAGCTTCCCCGGGTCAGCCCCCACACACGACGCGAACGACTCGGCCGGCAGGCCCGGCACATACGGTCCCCAGGGCTCGCCGCCGCTGAGCACATCGAGCATCGCCGCCGTGTCCCGCACCGTCCGCGAGACGACCCCTTGTACGGCCGCACCGTGCATGGATTCCCCGACCGCCGGACCCGACGGCGTCAGCCCACGGCCCGGTTTCAGCCCGACGAGACCGCAGCTCGCCGCCGGGATGCGGATCGATCCGCCGCCGTCGTTGGCGCCGGCGCAGGGCACAATGCCCGCGGCAACGGCCGCCGCCGAGCCTCCGGAGCTGCCTCCTGGCGAACGGTTCAGATCCCAGGGGTTGCGTGCCGGACCCCACACCTCGGGCTCGGTGATGCCCTTCGCGCCGAACTCGGGGGTGTTGGTTTTGCCGAAGATGACCAGGCCGGCGTCGATCCAGCGCTGCACCACCGTGGCGTGCTCGGGGGCGATCAGCGACTTCAGTGCACGTGAACCAGCCGAGCTGGGCAAGCCCGCGTAGTCCTGCGCCAGGTCTTTGATCAAGAACGGGACCCCGGCGAACGGACCGGCCAGATCGTCGGACGGCGAGGCCGGGACATCGCGCACGATGGCGTTGATCTTCGGGTTGACCGCCGCAGCCCGCTGCTGGGCGGTGGCGAGCAGCTCAGCCGCCGAAACCTGCTTGTCAGCAACCAGTTTCGCCAACGAGGTGGCATCGTGGCCCCGGTACTCGTCAAAGTCCATCCCACGAAGGTAGTCCGCGTTGACCTCACGTGGTGACCTACCGGCAGTATCTGAGGAGCAACCGAACCCGAGGAGGAGCATCCGTGGACTTCACGACGATCCGGCACGAACTCGACGACGGGATCCTCACCGTCGTCCTCGATCGCCCGGACAACCTCAATGCTTTCACCGTCGAGATGGCCGATGAGCTGGAGCGCACCTTCGTGGCGGTCAACGACGACGACGCGGTGCGTGCCGTCATCGTCACCGGCGAGGGCCGTGCCTTCTGCGCCGGCATGGACCTGTCGAGCGAGGGCAATGTATTCGGCCTCGACGAGTCGAAATCACCGAGCCTGGCCGACATGGCCGACCTCGACGACCCCGAGTTGCGCCGGGTCAGGGACACCGGCGGCCGGGTAACGCTCGCGATCTACGCCTGCCGCAAGCCGGTGATCGGCGCCATCAACGGGGCCGCGGTCGGGATCGGCGCGACGATGACGCTGGCCATGGACGCCCGGCTGATGTCCACCAAGGCCCGCTTCGGGTTGGTCTTCGGCAAGCTCGGCATCACCCCGGAAGCGTGTTCGACCTGGTTCCTGCCCCGGATCGTCGGAATGCCAACGGCTTTGGACCTGGTGTACCGCTCCGACATCCTCACCGCCGACGCCGCCCGAGAGATCGGACTGGTGCAGGCCGTGCACGAACCGGACGCGTTGCTCGCCGAGGCGCGGGCGCTGGCCGATGCGTGGACTCGCGACCGCTCACCGGTGTCGGTCGCGCTGATGCGGCAGATGCTCTACCGGAACGCGGCCGAGCCGCATCCGGTCGACGCGCACCGGGTGGACTCCCTGGCGATGTTCTATACGAGCATCGGCGACGGCCACGACGGTGTGCGGGCCTTCCTCGACAAGCGCGCCCCAGAGTTCACCGGGCGGGCTTCCGAGATGCCGCCGTTCTATCAGGAGTGGACGTCGTGAGGCGCGCTGTGCACTAGTGCTCCCCCAACCCCAGCAGATCGGTGACGCCGTGGTCGCGGCCCGCGGTGTACCCGCCGTCCACGGCGATCGCCTGGCCGCTGACGAAACTCGCCTCGGCTGAGAGCAGAAACGTTGCCACCGAGGCGACTTCGTCGGGCTGCCCGAACCGCCGCAGCTTGTGTTCATGGCGCAGGGCTTCACGCGCCTGATCCATTCCCGGCATGCCGACCACCGAATCGAAGAGCGGGGTCTCGATGAAGCCGGGGCAGATGGCGTTGGCGCGGATTCCGCTGGGACCGTAGTCGATCGCGACGTTCTTGGTGAGCAGGACGACGCCGCCCTTGGCCGCGTTGTACGAGCTGCCTCCCGCCGTGCCTTCCAGGCCCTCGACGCTGGACAGATGCACGAGTGCCCCGCGTTCACCGTCAACCCGGTTCTGCTGCATCATCTGTCGCAGCGCGGCACGGGTGACGACAAAGGTGCCCTTGAGGTTGACGTCGAGCACCCGGTCCCACTCCTCGTCGGGAACGAGGTGGACCGGTCCGCCGCCGGCCACTCCCGCCGCGTGCACCACCCCGTCGAGCCGGCCGACGGCGTCGACCACCGCGCTGACCGCGGATTCGGCGGCCTCACCGTCGCGCACGTCGGCTTTTCGGTAGTCGAATCGATCGCCGGCAACGTCGGTCCCGTCCGCGATGTCGACACCGACCACGGTGGCGCCCTCGGCCAGCAACCGCTCGACGGTGGCCTTCCCGATACCCGACGCTGCACCGGTCACGAGCACACCCTTGGACCCGAATCTGTTCACAACGGCCAACGTAGCGGCAAGGGCGCGCTTGTCCGGGTACTTTCCCTACCGTTGCCCACGGCAGCGTGCACGCACCACCACCGATCCGAAGGGGTATCCGATGACGACGACTGCGCGGGTGAGTCCGGTCGACTTGGCCAGGACGCTTCGTGACGTGGTGGCGCAGGAAGCCTCCGAGAGCGAGCAGTTGCGGACACTTGCGCCCCCGATCGTCGACGCGATGTGGCACAGCGGTCTGATGACGGCCCTGAACCCGGCGGCCGCGGGCGGGCTCGAACCGTCTCTTGCCGAGATGATCGAGATGTGGATCGAGATGGGTTGGCAGGACGGCTCGTTCGGCTGGATCGGGATCGCCAATCTTCCGTCGTCGTTCGCTGCGGCGACATATCTCCCCGACGAGGGCTTCGCCGAGGTCTTCGGAGGCGACGCCGACCGTGTCACGTTGGGCGGCCAGTTCGCGCCCAACGGCCAGGGAATCGTCACCGAGGGTGGCTACCGGCTGACCGGATCGTGGAATTTCGGTTCGGGGACCGGCCACTCCGCCTACATCGCCGCCGGCTTCATCCCGATGGAGGACGGCGAGATGCGATGGATCCGTGAAGGTGAACCCGAACTCATGGTGGCCGTCATTCCCCGAGGCGAAGTGACCTTCACCGACGGGTGGCATGTGCAGGGCCTCAAGGGCACGGGCTCCTTCGACTACAACGTCGCCGACCTCTTCGTGCCGTCGTCGAGAACATTCCGGTTGTTCACCAGAGAACCGCGACGAGGCGCATCGGCCGCCGGCCGGATGGGAATGATGCCGGTCACCGCGGCCGGTCACGCGGCGTGGGCGCTCGGCGTCGCCAAGAGCATGCTCGACGACGTCGAGGAGCTGGCGGCCACCAAGTTCCGGATGTCGGACATGGCCTCGCTGGCCAGTCGCCCCACCTTCCAGAAGAACCTCGCCCATCACGTCGCGGCATGGCGCGCAGCCCGCCTCCTGGTTCTCGATGCCTTCGGCACGGCCGAGGCCGCCGTCGATGCCGGGGCGGAGTTGACGCCGAGGCTTCGCGCTGACATGCGGGTGGCGGCGGTGTATGCCACCGATGTGGCCCGCGCTGCCGCGGAATGGGCACATCTCGCGGCGGGGACCACGTCGATCCGGGAGGGCAGCCGCTTGGAGCGCGGATTCCGCGAGATCTACACCGGAACACAACACGCCTTCATCAGCGAGAAGGTGGCCATCGACGCGGCGCAGGTGTGGCTCGGCGTCATCGACGATCACTTCTCGCTGTGATTCCGTTCTGACCGACCGCCAACGCTCGATGGACGAGCGGGCGGATAATGGGGGTTATGCACCCGGTCTGGCTGGGTCGCGCTCTGCTGCATGCGATTACCGTTGCGGTCGTCGCAATGCTGGCCATCGCCGTGGGACTGTTGATCACGCCGATGCAGACCGTGGAAACGGCGGGACAAACCCTGCGGGTCGGGGCCGCCGCTCCAACCCACAGCTGGTCGGGGCCAGGAGAACTCGACCTGTTCGGTCAGCACCTGCCCACTACGGTCGAGTTCGTCGGACCGGTGCGACCCCGCATCGAACTCACCCGCATCACACTGTCTGAGCAGCTCGCCGAACTGGTCGGTGCGGGCACCGAACCCAGCCAGGCGCAGGCGGCCCAGGCACTGCAGGACGGTCTGGTGGCCGGCTGGAAGCGGTACTTCGCTTGGCAGGTCGGCGCGAGCGCGGCAGCTGCGGTGGTCCTGCTGGCCGCGATCGCCGGTTGGCGTCGCTACTCGATGCGCGCCTCGATTGCGCTGGTGATCGTCGGCCTCGTGATCACCGAAGCGGTCAACCTCGGTGCAATCATGGTGACCGCATACAGCGCCCCACAGCGGCTGCGCGAGATCAACTCTCTGCAAGCCCTGGTCGGTGCGGCCCCGCCCCCCACCCTGCCCGTGACCCCTCATGCTCGAAGGCCCGACAGCGGGCCGATTGTGGTCATCGGCGACTCCATTGCCGCGGGCCTGGGCAACCCACCGCTGCCCGAGGCCGACGAGTACGACCGGGCCTGCCGGCGCAGTGTCGACTCCTTCCCGAACCTGCTCGACATTGCCACCGACTGGAAGGTCACCAACCTGGGTTGCAGCGGGGCCAGCATCCGCGACGGGCTGCTGGGGCCGCAACGTGCGGGCTCGCTGATCATCGCCCCGCAGCTCTCGGCCGCGCTGGCCCGCGCCCCGGCTGCCATCGTGATCAATATCGGCGCCAACGACATGAATTGGTCGGCACTGCTGCGCGCCTGTGCCGCTCGCGAAGGGTGCAACAACACCGCCGAGCAAGCCTTTTTCCAGCAGCAGCTCAATGACTTCACCCGCGACTATTTTGTGCTGCTGACCCAACTACGAGCCGCGCCCGACTCGCCCGCCGTGCTGGTGAACCTCTACTACAACCCGTTCGACGGGGCTCAGGATTGCCTTGCGACAGTGGGGATTACCGAGGACAAGGTACGGACCTTGGCCGCCCGCCTGGATGCGGTGAACACGGTACTGGCCGAGGGAGCGGCCGCCACCGGATTCTCGACGGTGCGCCCGAACTTCGCCGGGCATGGACTGTGCAGCAGCCAGCCCTACGTCCAGGGTGTCGACGACGCGGCACCCCTGCATCCGACGACCGCGGGCGGACTTGCCATCGCACTCACCCTCCAACAACGGCTGCGTGACGCTGGGATCCGGCCCAGCTGACGCCAGTTGACCCAAGGCGACCGAAACCGACCCTTGTCACATAACGCTACGGGCAGTAGCGTAACGCCGCGTGACCCGGAGTTTCCACGTCGGCCAGCCGTTCACCACGCCCGACGCCGACATCGCGGCGGCGTTGGAGCAGGTCAGCATCCCGACCCTGCTGCTCTCGCTCGTACACATCACCGGTGACCCGCGGTTCATCCGCGAGTTCAAACAGGCCGGGCTGTTCCTCAACGAGGTCCAGGGCTTCATGAGCGAGGAGGACAAGGCGCGGGTCCGTGAGGTCGCGCTGCCGGTCATCACCGACTACCGCGACCGTGGCTGCCCCGTCCCCGAACCGCTGCCCGCCGACCTGGTCCGGGAGATGCTGGACTGGGCGGCCTGCGAGCCAGTCGACGACGACAACCTGCCGCTGATGCTCGAGGAACTCGACCTCGAAGCCGTCGACCCGCGCCGGCCCGCCACGCTGGAGGACACCGACGGGTTCCGCGTCGTGGTGATCGGTTGCGGGGAATCCGGCGTGCTGGCCGGGGTGCGCCTCAAGCAGGCCGACATCGATTTCACGATCGTGGAGAAGAACGCCGGCCCGGGCGGAACCTGGTGGGAGAACAGCTATCCGGGTGCCCGCGTCGATGTGGCCAATCACTTCTACTGTTACAGCTTCGAGCCCAGCAACCACTGGGACCACTTCTTCGCCGAGCAGCCCGAGCTGCGCCAGTACTTCCAAGACGTGGTGGATCGCCACAACCTCGAACCGCACATCCGGTGGAACACCGAGGTGGTCTCGGCCGCGTGGGACGGCACCATGTGGAACGTCACCGTGCGCTCGGCGGCCGGGACCGAGACGCTGCGGGCCAACGCCGTCATCACCGCCGTCGGGCAGCTCAACCGGCCCCAGATCCCCGACTTCCCCGGCGCGGAAACCTTTGCGGGACCGGCTTTTCACTCGGCGGCGTGGGACCACGACGTCGACGTCACCGGTAAGCGGGTCGCGCTGATCGGCGCCGGCGCCAGCGGCTTCCAGATCGCCCCGGCCATCGCCTCTCACGTCGAACACCTCACGGTGTTCCAGCGCACCGCGCAGTGGATGTTCCCCAACCCGATGTACCACGAGCCGGTCGCCGACGGTGTGCGCTGGGCGATGGAACATCTGCCGTACTACGGCCGGTGGTACCGCTTCCTGCTGCTGTGGCCCGGAGCCGACAAAGGACTGGACGCCGCGCGGGTGGACCCGGATTACGACGACCAGGGCAACGCGGTCAGCGAGATCAACGCCATCGCCCGCATCATGTTCACCGACTGGATCACCACCCAGGTCGGTGACGATCCCGAGCTGCTGGCCAAGGCGCTGCCCGACTATCCGGCCACCGGCAAGCGCACACTGCAGGACAACGGCAGCTGGCTGAGCACCCTCAAACGCGACAACGTGGACCTGATCCGCACCCCGATCGAGCGCATCACCCCGACCGGCGTCGTCACGGCCGACGGCGAAACGTACGACGCGGATATCATCGTGTACGCCACCGGTTTTCGTGCCACCGACGTGCTGTTCCCGATGACCATCACGGGACGCGACGGCATCGACTTGCGCGACGCGTGGGGGCAGCGACCCTACGCCTACCGCGGTATCACGGTGCCCGGCTTCCCCAACTTCTTCATGACCTACGGTCCGGGAACCCACCTGGCCCACGGCGGCAGCCTGATCCTCAACTCCGAGCTGCAGATGCGCTACATCAACCAGTGTCTGGAGCACCTGATCACCCAAGGTCTGCGAACCATGGAGCCGCTGCCCGAGCCGACCAAGGAATGGCATCGGCGCTCGCAGGAGGCCATCCGCCAAACCGTGTGGGCACAGCCGTCGATCAAGCACTCGTATTTCAAGAACGCCGACGGTGAGATCCACACCGTCAGCCCATGGCGGTTGAGTGAATACCGTTCTGCCATCAACGAACCCGTTTGGTCTGACTTCACAATGCAGGAGGCCTGAGATGCGCGCGGTCGTCGTGGAAAGTTCTGGGCAGGTCAGTGTCCAATTGCGGCCGGACCCGGTGCTGCCCGGCGCCGACGGGGCCATCGTCAAGGTGGAATCGACCGCCATCTGCGGGTCGGACCTGCACTTCCTCGAAGGCCACTACCCGATCGTCGACCCGGTCTCCCTGGGCCACGAGGCGGTGGGCACCGTCATCGAAACCGGCTCGGCAGTCACCGGATTCAAGACCGGCGACCGGGTATTGGTGTCGTCGGTTGCCGGCTGCGGCCAGTGCACCGGCTGCGCAACCCATGACCCGATCCGCTGCGTGCAGGGGCCGCAGATCTTCGGCTCCGGCGTATTGGGCGGCGCCCAGGCCGAACTGCTGGCCGTGCCCGCCGCCGACTTCCAATTGCTGTCCATCCCCGAAGGCATCAGCACCGAGCAGGCCCTGCTGCTGACCGACAACCTGGCCACCGGGTGGGCGGCGGCCAAACGTGCCGACATCCCGATCGGTGGATCGGTGGCGATCGTCGGGCTGGGCTCAGTCGGCATGTGCGCCCTGCGCAGCGCGTTGACGCTGGGCGCGGCAAGGGTTTTCGCGGTAGACCCGGTCGAGAGCAGGCGGATTCGCGCGGCGAAGTGGGGCGCCGTCGGGATCGCACCACCGGCGGTTCAGGCGATCCGCGAAGCCACCGGCGGGCTCGGTGTCGACGCGGTGATCGACGCCGTGGGCACCGACGCCTCGATCAACGACTCCATCGAGGCGGTCCGCACCGGCGGCACCGTCTCTATCGTCGGCGTGCACGACCTGCAGCCCTATCCGCTGCCGGCGCTGGCCTGCCTGATCCGCAGTCTGAGCATCCGCCTCACCACCGCACCGGTGCAGCAGACCTGGTCCGAGTTGATCCCCCTGCTGCAGGAGGGACGGATGGATGTCGACGGCATCTTCACCGACACCCTGCCGCTCGAGCAGGCCGCCGAGGGGTACGCCGCTGCCATGTCCCGCTCGGGAGATCACCTCAAAATCCGGCTGGAGCTGTAATGCCCATCACAAAACATTTGCATAGGGAATAGAACTAAGGTCGGTGCCGGTTCAACGGACACGTGCGCCAACCGAACTTGTCAGCTGACTGTCCGAAGGTGGCGCAACGACGCCACGCACTGCCAACCCAACTCGCCGGGCGGCGCTGATGCGACAAGGTCCACTCGCCGGCCGGTACCCCGCGGTGGCCACCATGGTCACCTTGGCCCTGATCCCCTACCTGGCATTGTCAGCGGCCGTCGACCCGTTGGTGCCGATCATCTCCGAGCAACTGCACCTGTCGGCGCAGGCCATGAGCCTCGGCTTCGGCCTGGGCAATGCCGCCTACGCGGTGGGCACGGTCCTGGCCGTGCAGTTCGCCCAGCACCTGCCGCAGCGCAGGATGCTGCTGTCCTATGCGGTCGTCCTGGTCCTCGGGTCGGTGATCGCCGCGTCGGCGGTCAACGGGGCGATGTTCATCGGCGGGCACATCTTGCAAGGGCTGGCCACCAGCATGCTGCTGATCGCCGCGGCACCACCGCTGACCATCGGCTTCCCCAGGGACAAGCTTCGCAACACCGCCGTGATCATGAACATGTGCGTGTTCGGCGCGGTAGCGCTCGGCCCGTTCATCGGTGGCGTGCAGGCCGAGGCCCACGCCTGGCGGCCGCTGTTCTGGATCGTCGCGATGATCGCGCTGCTGGCCCTGGTGATGGCCGCCCTGACATTCGAGGACGCTCCGCCCGCTGATCTCGACGCCCCGCGCGACCTACGGGCGATCGGTCTGGCGTCCGTCGGCTGCGCCGCCGCGTTCATCGGGGCGTCCCAACTGACCAGCCACGCCTTCACCGACCCCGCAGTGATCGTGCCGATGCTCGGTGGCCTGGCGCTGATCGTGGTGCTCATCGTCTACCAGTTCAAGGCTCCTCGCCCCCTGCTGACTGTCCGCACCATGCTCACCAGTGCGATCCCCGTCGCCGGAGTGGGCGTCGCACTGTTCGCGGCGGCGGCCTCGGTGGCGGCGACGGCGCTGACGGCCGAAGTCTTCATGCAGACCTACAGTCCCGTGCGGGTCGGCCTGCTGTATCTGCCGGAACTGGCCGGCGCCATCGTCATGGCCTTCGTGTTCGGTGCCGTCATCACCAGACGGTCGATGCACTACCTCCCGCTCGTCGGCATGGGCCTGCTCGCCGCGGGCATCGTGATGTTCCGGCTCGCGATTCCGGCGAACCAACCGCTCGCCCTCGTCGCTTCGGCGCTGACCGGGCTGGCGCTGGGTGCCACCGTGGCCCCCGCGTTGTTCGTCGCCGGGTTCTCCCTGCAGTCCAACAGCCTTCAGCGCGTGTTCGCGATCATCGAGTTGTTGCGCGCGGTGGCCGCCTTCATGGTGGCGCCGATCTTCGCCCACTTCGCGGCCACCGCGGCGGGCGGTCTCACCGCGGGCGCCGGTGACGCGCTGTGGGTCGGGTTCGGCCTGTCGGTCGGCGGCGCGGCCTTCGGGGTGGCCGTCTACGCGCTCAGTGGCGCTCGGCCGCAGCGGCCCGACCTGGACCTGTTCCTCGACGGTGAATCCCCGGCCTGGTACTCGCCGCCGCTGCTGGCGCGGCTGCGCCCCGGACTGCCCGCCCCGAACGTCCCGCCTGACGCTGCCCGTCCGGTCGTGCCGACCGCGCCGGGACCGAGTCCCGGCACCCCGGGGCCCGTGCTGTTCGCGTACGACGGAACGTCGCGCGGGGCGTCTGCCATCGAACATGCCGCGGCTGAACTCTCGGTCGAGCGTGACGCCCTGGTGGTGTGTGTCTGGCAACCCGTCGATGTCGGATTCACGCCGGTCGGCACCGCGCATTTCGACGCCGATCAGGCCACCGAGGTACGTCGGGCCGCTCAGCAGACAGCGGCTCACGGTGCGTCGCTGGCCACCCGGGCCGGCTTCTCGGCACAGGCGATAGCGGTCGAGGGGGCACCGATCTGGAAGGGCATCGTCGAGACCGCCCACGAGCACAACGCGAGCCTCATTGTGGTCGGCCCGCACCGCCGCGACGGCCTGCTGGGTCACCTGGAAGGCAGTGTGGCCGCGGCCGTCGTCGCGCATTCCACGACACCGGTCCTGGTCGTGCCCGAGCAGCACAACTGTCAGACGGTGTCCTGAACGTGCTTGCGCAGGTTGTCCCGCAGGGTGGACACACCGCGTTGCATGGTCCTGAGTTCGTCCAGTGACAGACCCGTCGCGGCCAGCAGGTCCATCTCCAGGGTCTGCGCGCGCAGCGCCCGCCCGGCGTCGGTGAGGCTGACGACCACCTGACGCTCGTCGCCGGGATCACGCTGCCGGATCACGTATCCCAGCGCTTCGAGCCTCTTCAGGATCGGAGTCAGCGTGTTGGACTCCAGGAACAGCTTCTCGCCCAGGCTGCCGACCGTCTGGTGGTCCTGTTCGGACAGCGCGACGATCGCGATGTACTGCGTGTAGGTGATCCCCTCTTTGTCCAGGATCGGCTTATAGGCCTTGCCGTACGCGAGGTTGGCCGAATAGATCGCGAAGCACAGAAAATCGGACAGTTGCGGAGCCTCGGGTGCCATGGTCCAAATTATATCGGATCCGATTTAATCGGACGGGATGAAATACGCGATCCCCCATGTTCATCTCTAACGCATCCACTTGGAGCCGACCATCCACTCGAAGGAGAACCCCGTGACCACCAGCCAGACCGGCAACGTCCTCTACACCGCCAAGACCCACACCACCGGCGGGCGCCAGGGCGAGGCCTACAGCTCCGACGGCAACCTCGACATCCAGCTCACCCCGCCCGGCGGCAACGGCTCCGGCACCAACCCGGAGCAGTTGTTCGCGGCCGGCTGGTCGGCATGCTTCCTGAGCGCCATGGGCCTGACCGCGGGTAAGCACAACGTGAAGCTGCCCGCCGAGACCGCGGTGGACGCCGAGGTGGACCTGGTCAACATAGACGGCGCGTTCTCGCTGCGGACCCGGCTGAAGGTGACCATCCCGGGAGTCGACCGGGAGACCGCCCAAGCGATCGCCGATGACGCACACCAGGTCTGCCCGTACTCGAACGCGACCCGCGGCAACATCGACGTCACCATCAGCGTCGCCTGACCCGGCAACGGCTCGAATGGCCACTTGTCGCACGCCTTTCACGCAACCGCGTGTCACAGGTGGCCACTCGGCGGGCATTCGCCCGGGGTTACTCCTTCAGATCCAGCACCGGCGTCGGCCGCTGGAAACCGCGGGTAACCCCGGCCAGCCACACGAATCCCACCGCCAGCCAACACAATCCCACGATCAAGGTGAACCCGGACAGACTCGTCCACAGCCACACGGTCAGCAGGAATCCGATCAGTGGCAGCACCAGGTTGGTGATCACCTGAACGCCTTGCCTTTCCCCGTTGTCCACGAAGTAGTGCTTGATCACCGAGAGGTTTACCGCCGAGAACGCCACCAGCGCACCAAAACTGATCAGTGAGGCCAGCGTGGTCAACGAGATCACGATGGCCAGCAATGACACCACCGACACGGCCAGGATCGCGTACACCGGGGTGGCGAAGCGCGCCGCGACGTAACCGAAGAACTGCCGCGGCAAGATGCCGTCGCGCCCCATCGCGTACAGGATGCGGGCCACCGAGGCCTGCGAGGTGATCGCCGACCCGAGCGCACCGGCGACATAGGCCGCGGTGAAGAAGGTCTGCAGGAACTGCCCGCCCGCGGTCAGCATCAGATCCAGGGACCCGGACTCGACATCGGAGAACTGATTGGACGGGAACACCAGCTGCCCGAGATAGGACAGCACGACAAAGATCACGCCTGACACCAGCGTGGCGATCATGATGGCCTGCGGCACAGACCGTTTGGGCTCTTTGGCCTCCTCGGACAGCGTCGACACCGCATCGAAACCCAGGAACGACAGGCACAGGATCGCCGCACCGGCCAGCACCGGGCTGAACCCCGTCTCGCTGCCGTCACCATGAATCGGCGCCATCAGGTCGAGGTTGCCCAGGCTCAACACCTTGGAGCAGGCCAACACCAGGAACGTCACGATGAAGATCGCCTGCACCGCGATGATGACGAAGTTCGCCCTGGCCACCGACACGATGCCGACGACATTGAGCACCGTCACCACGGCGATGGACAAGACGATGAAGACCCAGGCCGGGATCGCCGGCAGCGCGGCATTCAGATAGATCCCGATCACCAGGTAGTTGATCATCGGCAAGAACAGATAGTCCAGCAGCAGGGACCATCCGGCGAGAAACCCGACCGGAGCACCGAAAGACTTCTGCGTGTACGTGTACGCCGAACCAGCGACCGGAAAGGCAACGGCCATCGCGGCATATGACCGCGCGGTGAAGACCATGGCGGCCAGCGTCACCAAGTACGCGACCGACAGCCGGCCGCCGGTGGTCTCGGTGACGATGCCGTAGGTGGTGAACACCGTGAGCGGCACCATGTAGACCAGACCGAAGAGCACCAACGATGGCAGCCCCAGGGCACGGCGCAGCCGCCCCTCGGTCATTTCAGCCACATCGGACATGCCAGTTCCTCTCATTCCGCGGCCGAATAGACCTGCGTGCCCTGCAGATAGGTGGCGCGCACCGTCACCGCCGGAAGCTCCGGCGGCGCGACATACCGTGGATCACGGTCCAACCAGACCAGATCAGCACTCGCGCCCGGCGCGATGCTGCCCCAATTCTCTTCCGCGAACGCCTGATACGCCACGGCAGTGGTGTAGGAGGACAGTGCGTGCTCGATCGGAAGGATCTCGTGCGGTGTCCAGCCGCCCGCCGGCTCTCCCTCCGCGGTGCACCGCGAGACAGCGACCGCGATACCGTCCAGCGGCGCGCCTGAGGACACCGGCCAGTCCGACCCGAATGCGAGCGCCGCACCGGAGTTCTCCAGCGTTCGCATCCGGTACTGCCGATCCGACCGCTGCGCCCCCAGCCGGGGAATCGTGAGCACCGTCATCAAGGCATCCAGTTGCGCCCACAGCGGCTGCATGTTCGGGATGACCCCGAGTTCGGCGAACCGGCCCAGATCGGCGTCGTCCACCAACTGCGCGTGCGCGATCACAGGCCGCCGATCCCGCGGACCATTGTGCCGGGCAACGTATTCGATGGCGTCGAGCGCCTGACGGACCGCGGCATCACCGATGGCGTGGATGTGGATCTGCAAGCCCAGATCATCGACTCGTCTGGCCGCTTCGGCCAGTGCGTTGCCCTCCCACAGCTGCATACCGTGTGAATGCAGGCCTGAGCAGTAGGGTTCCAGCAGCGCGCCGGTCTCGTTTTCGACCACGCCGTCGGCGAAGAACTTCACCGTCTGCGCGGTCAGCATCGGCGAGCCGGCGGCCTGGACCCGGTCCCGGGCAGCGGCGTATTGCGTCACCTGAGCGTCGAAGTGGCGCGGATCGGCATAGAACGCCAGGTTGAACCGCATGCGCAAGGCGCCCTGCCGAGCGGCCGCAAGGTAGGTGTCCAACTCGGCCGGCTCGACCCAGGCGTCCTGAACCCAGGTCACGCCACGGGCCAGATAGTAGTCGGCGGCCGTGGCCAGTGCCGCGACGCGCACGGCCTCGTCCCGCGCCGGCATGACCGCGCCCATCAGATCGGTCGCACCCCACTCGCGCAGGGTGCCCAGCGGTGAGCCGTCCTCGTGGCGCGGAATCTCGCCGAGCGCCGGTTCCGGGGTGTCAGTGGTGATCCCGGCGCGTTGCAGCGCAGCCGAGTTGACCCACAACGTGTGGTAGTCCCAGGCGCGCAACACCACCGGCCGGTCCGGGACAGCGGCGTCGAGCCATCGGGCGTCGAACAACCCGCCGGGTGCGAGGCTGCCGTCATATGACGCGCCGATGATCCACTCCTGGTCGGGGTGAGAATCGGCGAATTCACCGACGACCGAGACGATCTCGTCGACCGATTGGCACGGGCGAACCGCCGGGCCTGCCGACTCCAAGCCACCGAACAACGGATGCGCATGACCATCACCGAACGACGACATCAAGAAGCCGCCTTCGAGGTCGACCTTGCGATCGGGCGCCGATGCCAACGCGTCGGCGCCCACGGCCTGCACGACCCCGTCGGCGATGAGCAGCGCATCCGTGGTCACCGTGGGCGTCCAGATGACACCGCCGTGGAATAGCGTCCGGGCCTTGTCTGGCACGGGGAAGGAAGTCACGAACCGTTCCTCATCTACTTCTAAAGCGAATGGAATTCGTTTATTGTGTGACGCAGACCACCAGATGTAAAGCGAAGAGACGAAATCAAGGGGGAACAACCCATGGGGCGTCCGTCGATACCGATCCTGTCACCGGACCGAATCGCCAGTGCGGCAATGGATCTCGTCAACACAACCGGCGGATTCACCGTCCCCGAACTGGCCCGCAAACTCAAGGTCAGCCCGTCGTCGCTGTACAACCACGTATCGGGGCGCGAGCACATCGTCGAACTGCTCCGCGAACGGGCGATGTCAGAAGTCGAGCTGCCCGACATCGACACCGACCGGCCGTGGGCCGAGATCCTGGCCGACATCATGCGTTCGTACCGCGACAGCTTCGCCCGCTACCCGCGGCTGATTCCCCTGCTCACCGCCCATGCCGTCAACAGCAGCCAGGCGCTCAGGATGTACAACGCACTGGCCGTGACCCTGACCCGGGCCGGGTTCAACCCCACCGACACCCTGCGGATCATCACCCTCGTAGACAACTACGTGCTGGGATCGGCCCTCGACCTGACCGCACCCGACAGACCGTGGGAGTCCGGGGTCCCCGTCGGCCCGGAGTTGACCGCCGCGCTCGCCACCGGCGCGCCCCGACCCGCGCGTGCCGACGATGCGTTCGAGTACGGGATGGCCGTGCTGCTTCGTGGGCTGGAAAGGACCTGATCGTCGCGGCTAACCGCCGCAGCGGTTGCGGAAATCGATCGCCGGCTGGCGGATCCCCGTCAGTTCAGCCCGGATCTGCGGCTTGTCCTCGAGATAAACCCGCACCGAATCGGCCATCTGCTCGTTCGACTGCCCCTTGAGGCTGGTGAAGAACGCGTTCACGTCGGGGTGAGTGAACAGGTATGCCGAGGTGCCCGCGCGGACGCCGGCCATCACCCCGGCCAGGTCGGCAGCGGTGCAGTTCGGTTCTTCCGCCGCGGCAACGGGCGCACCAATGACCAAGAGCGACAGGCTGATTGCGCCGGTGGCGATCGCACGGGTGAACATCGTGGCTCCTAGATGACTCGAATGACTGGGCTACGGCTCAACGACGCCCCGGTCGCCAACCGCCGCCACCGCCGCCGTTGTCAGGCCGGTCCGGATCGAGGTTGATCTCCAAACCCCAGTCGCCGCAGTACCAGTCGTTGGCGCAGGGGTACGGGTAGTAGGGGCCGGCCTTCGGCGGAGTGGGACCCCCACCGCGGATGTCGCCCTGGGCGCACACCGTGGAACCGCCGGCGTCGACACAATCAGCGGCGGCGGGCGGCGCAGTGGCGATCGCGATCGGTACGGTCAGAGCAACCAGACCGAGTAACGCCGGACGCCGCATGCTCCGCATGACCACTCCTCAGTAGGTCCCCGCGTGCCGAGAGTAATCCCGAGGACGCCAAATATGCGGGATCGACAGTAATCGGTCCCATTGCAGTGCGCACCTCGACGCGGGCCAACGGTTACCCTGGCTAAGTGCCGACAACCTGGTCACGGCGAGGGTTTTTCACGGTCACCGCAACGATGGCCCTGGTCGCCGCATGTAGCACGCAAAAGCCTGGCGAGGTCAGGAAGGACGGTTCGGTGACCGTCCGCCACCTCTTCGGTGACACCAACATCCCGGGTCCGCCGCAGCGGGTGGTCAGCGCTGGGTTCACCGGACAGGATGACCTGCTGGCCCTCGGTGCCGTACCGGTCGCCACGACGGAGTGGTTCGGGGACCAGCCGTACGCGGTCTGGCCCTGGGCCCAACCGAGACTAGGCGGCGCCCGGCCCACCGTGCTCAACCTGACCGAGGGCATCCAGGTCGACGAGATCGAAGCCCTCAAGCCAGACCTGATCGTGGCCACCAACGCCGGGCTCGACGCCGACACCTACGCCAAGCTCTCCGAGATCGCCCCGACCCTTGCACAGTCCGGGCCCGACGCGTTCTTCGAACCGTGGCGCGACCAAGCCACCCTGATCGGCCAGGCCCTGTTCCAGAACGACGCGATGACCGGGCTGATCGCCGGGGTGGACGACAAGTTCAAGACGGTGGCCACCAACAACCCGGGATTCGCCGGCAAAAAGGCCCTGCTGCTGGGCGGCACGTTGTTCCGCGACAATGTGCAGGCGCACACCGGATGGCGCACCGAGTTTCTCACCCAGATGGGCTTCGCCGTGCCCCAGACACCCACCCTCATCCCGCGTGCAGACATCGCCGCGGCACTCGACGCCGCCGATGTCCTGATCTGGACCACCGAGAGCGATCAGGAGCGCGACGCCCTGCTGGCCGATCCGGCGATCGCCGAGCTGCGGGCCACAACCCGCAAGCGGCACATTTTCACCCCCAAAGACCTGGCCGGCGCCATCGCATTCGCGTCGCCACTGTCCTACCCCGTGGTGGCCGACCAACTGCCGCCCCTGCTCCACCAGGCACTGACCTGACAAGATGACCGGGTGACAAGCACCCAGGAGAGCCCCGAGCACCGCGGCACCGCCATCGTCGGCTCGGCCTACTATCCGGTGCTGGTCGCGGTCTTCACCGCACTGGTGATCATCTCCAACGTCACCGCCACCAAAGGGGTCGCGTTCGGACCGATCATCACCGACGGCGGCTTCATCGTCTTCCCACTCACCTATGTGATCGGCGACGTGCTGTCCGAAGTGTACGGATTCAAGGCCGCCCGTCGCGCCATCTTCCTCGGATTCTCGATGAATGCCCTTGCCGCCCTGGCATTCTGGGTGACGATCTACCTTCCCGCAGCGGACTTCTACACCAATCAGGAACACTTCGAGAACGTCGTCGGCGCCTACACCCAGCTGATCGTGGCCGGCCTGGCCGGCTTCATCGTCGGACAGACCATCAATGCGTGGGTCGTGGTCGCAATCAAAGAACGAACCAAAGAAAAGCACCTGTGGGCCCGGCTGATCGGATCCACATTCGCCGGCCAACTCGGCGACACCTTGGTCTTCTGCGCCATCGCGGCCGGGGCAATCGGCATCAGCACCTTCGGCGACTTCGTCACCTACACCGCGCTGGGCTGGGTCTACAAGACCGCGGTCGAGGTGATCATGCTGCCGATCACCTACCGGGTGATCGCCGCGATCAAGCGCCGTGAGCCCACCTATCAGGTCGCCGTGTGAGGCTTCGATAAGGCACCTCTGGCAAGGTTCATAGAGCTGGAGCATTCTTAGCTACCGACGGGTAGCTTCAGGTCATGAGTGTGACATCAGAGTTGATGGACGCGGGACCGAGCCTGAACCCAGGCACCGCCCGCGACTACGGCGATCAGGCTTTGCTGCTCGAGTTCGACAGCACTGCCGATGTTTTGGCGTGGACCGCCACCCTCACGGCGGCCAAATTGCTAGGTGTGCTCGATATCGTGCCCGCCTCGCGCACGATCTTGATCAAGCTGGCCGACCCGCGCTACCAGGCGCCCACCCGGCAGCGGCTCAGCAAGCTGCGGCTGCAACCCGGATCGGCGCCCGTCCGCCCCACCGGCCAACCGGACGTGACCATCGACGTGGTCTACGACGGCGCCGACCTGGACGACGTCGCGACCCTGACCGGGCTGACCCCGGCGCAGGTGATCGCGGCGCACACCGGCACTCCGTGGCAGGTCGGATTCATGGGCTTCGCCCCGGGATTCGCCTACCTCGTGGGCGGTGACGAGCGACTCCAGGTGCCACGCCGGTCCGAGCCCCGCACCAGTGTTCCGGCCGGGGCTGTGGCGCTGGCCGGCGAGTTCAGCGGCATCTACCCCCGGCAGTCGCCGGGGGGCTGGCAGTTGATCGGGCGCACCGCCGCGGTGCTGTTCGACGTTCATCGGGAGGAACCCGCGCTGCTCACCCCGGGTACCTGGGTGCAGTTCCGGGCCATCGGCTAGTCGGCGAGGAGGACGTCATGACCACATTGGAAGTGCTGCGCACCGGACCGCTGGCGCTGGTCGAGGATCTCGGCCGGCCCGGCATGGCCCACCTCGGCGTCACCCGATCGGGCGCCGCCGACCGTCGATCCCACACGCTGGCCAATCGGCTGGTCGCCAACCCCGGCGAGCATGCCACGGTCGAGGTGATGTTCGGCGGGTTCTCGGCGCGGGTGGTCGGCGGTGACGTCACCGTCGCGGTCACCGGGGCCGACACCGACCCGTCCGTCAATGGAATTCCATTCGGCACCAACAGCATTCACCACGTCCACGAGGGTGAGGTGATCTCGCTGGGGGCGCCGCACTCAGGGCTGCGCAGCTACCTCGCGGTCCGCGGTGGCATCGCCATCGAACCCATACTGGGTTCACGGAGCTACGACGTGATGTCGGCGATCGGCCCGGCCCCGCTGCGGCCCGGCGACATCCTGCCAGTCGGCGAGCACACCGCCGACCTGCCCGAGACCGACCAGGCCCCGGTCGCCTCGATCAGCGACGACGTGCTGGAACTCAACGTAGTACCGGGCCCGCGCGACGACTGGTTCGTCGACCCCGACGTGCTGATCCGCACCAACTGGCTGGTGACCACCCGCAGCGACCGGGTCGGGATGCGTCTGGTCGGCATGCCGCTGGACTACCGCTGGCCCGACCGCCAGCTGCCCAGCGAAGGCGCGACCCGAGGGGCAATCCAGATACCGCCCAACGGTTTTCCGGTGATCCTCGGTCCCGACCACCCGGTCACGGGCGGCTATCCGGTGATCGGTGTGGTGACCGACGAGGACATCGACAAGCTGGGCCAGGTCCGGCCCGGTCAGACCGTCCGACTGCACTGGGCGCACCCCCGCAAGCCGTTCGAGGGTTAGTCGCAGGCGCCATTCCCGTCGTCGTTTTCTACGTCAGGGTTGCGATCCCGCCGGCGATCAACGACCCAGGCGTGGAAAACGGCGCCCGGGGCGCTCTGCCGATGCGCTGGGCGGCCCACAACGTGCAGACACCGGCGCACAGCGCTGGTAGAACATGGGTGTGCCCTTCCAGGATGTCAGCGCGCCGTCAGTCCGAGGCGGGATCCTGCACACCGCGCGTCTGGTCCACACCTCCGATCTCGACCACGAGACCCGCGAGGGTGCTCGGCGCATGGTCGTCGAGGCGTTCCGAAGCGCAACCAGTGACGACTCCAGCGGTGCCTTTACAGAAGCCGACTGGGAGCACGCCCTCGGCGGCATGCACGCGTTCATCTGCCATCACGGCGCCCTGATCGCCCACGCGGCCGTGGTCCAGCGGCGGCTGATCTATCGCGACACCGCGCTGCGCTGCGGCTACGTGGAAGCCGTGGCGGTGCGCGAGGATTGGCGCGGCCAGGGCCTGGCCACCGCCGTCATGGATGCCGTCGAGCAAGTACTGCGCGGCGCCTACCAAGTCGGCGGGCTCAGCTCGACGGAGTCCGCCAGAGACATGTACTCGGCCCGCGGCTGGGTGCCCTGGCAGGGGCCGACGTCGGTGCTGACGCCTGCCGGCGTGACGCGCACACCTGAGGACGACGGATCGCTGTTGGTGCTGCCCACCGACCTGCCGGCCGGCATGGACCTCGACACCACCGCGGAGATCACCTGCGACTGGCGCAACGGGGACGTCTGGTAACCACCGAAAGCACAGGCTCACATCCCTGCATGTGAGCGGGTGAGCGGAATTTCACGGCCGGGTCATCGCCGGGAGCACCTCTGCAATAAACGCTTCCTACTTTTGCGCCATGCCCACTCTGCTGAAATCGAATCGCATAGCCAATTGGGATCCCGAGGACACCGTGGCCTGGGAGGCCGGAAACAAATACATCGCGCGGCGGAATCTGATCTGGTCGGTGTTCGCCGAGCACGTCGGCTTCTCCGTCTGGTCGATCTGGTCGGTCATGGTCCTGTTCATGCCCGAAGCCGTGTACGGCTTCTCCGCCGGCGA
The DNA here is from genome assembly GCF_005924235.1 of Mycobacterium sp. DBP42. Lineage (NCBI taxonomy): Bacteria > Bacillati > Actinomycetota > Actinomycetes > Mycobacteriales > Mycobacteriaceae > Mycobacterium > Mycobacterium sp. DBP42. Next base: position 30,421 of record NZ_VCMY01000028.1, on the reverse strand, counting down.
CAAGTTCCTGCTGGGTGCCACCGCCACCCTGGTGGGTGCCTGCCTGCGAATTCCCTACACGCTGGCCACCGCCACTTTCGGCGGTCGCAACTGGACAGTGTTCTCGGCCTTCGTGCTCTTGATCCCGACGGTGGGAACCATCGCGCTGCTGGCCAATCCGGGCCTGCCGCTGTGGCCCTATCTGATCTGCGCGGCCCTGGCCGGCTTCGGCGGTGGCAATTTCGCGTCGTCGATGACCAACATCAACGCCTTCTACCCGCAACGACTCAAGGGCTGGGCACTGGGCCTCAACGCCGGCGGCGGCAACATCGGCGTCCCGATGATCCAGCTCGTCGGTCTGCTGGTCATCGCCACCGCGGGTAACCGCGCCCCGTACTGGGTGTGCGCGGTCTACCTGGTGGCACTGGCCGTCGCCGGCATCGGCGCGGCGTTGTACATGGACAACCTCGAACAACACAAGATCGACCTGGGCGCGATGAAAGCCATTCTGTCAGAACGCGATACCTGGGTGATCTCGTTGCTCTACATCGGCACCTTCGGGTCGTTCATCGGGTTCTCGTTCGCCTTCGGCCAAGTTCTGCAGATCAACTTCGCCGCCGGCGGCCAGACCGCGGCAGAGGCCTCATTGCACGCCGCACAGATCGCCTTCATCGGCCCGCTGCTGGGCTCGGTGTCCCGTGTGTACGGCGGCAAGCTCGCCGATCGGATCGGCGGCGGGCGGGTGACCCTCGCGGTGTTCGGCGGCATGATCATGGCAGCCGGCCTGCTGGTCGCCATCAGCATGATCGACGATCACACCGCCGCTGCCGCGAACAGCCTCATGATGGCCGGCTACGTCATCGGATTCGTCGCCCTGTTCCTGCTCAGCGGCCTCGGCAACGGCTCGGTCTACAAGATGATCCCGTCCATCTTCGAGGCCCGCAGCCACTCTCTGGACATGAGCGAAGACGACCGCCAGCACTGGTCGCGGTCGATGTCCGGTGCCCTGATCGGCTTCGCCGGCGCCATCGGCGCCCTGGGCGGATTCGGCATCAACATGGCGCTGCGGCAGTCCTACCTGTCCAGCGGATCGGCCACCGCCGCGTTCTGCATCTTCCTGGCCTTCTACGTGCTGGCCTCGGCATGCACCTGGTTCCGTTACGTCCGGCGCCCGGCTGCGACGGCAGTCACATCAGCCCCGGTAGACCGACACGCCTCGGCAATGGCCGGTTAATCACTTGGAAACAAGCGATGCCTCTACTGGACATATGAACGAGCCCGACTGGGCACCGCTCACCGGTTTTCGTGTGGCGGTGACCTCCGCCCGACGTGCCGATGAGCTGAGCGCACTGCTGACCAGGCGTGGCGCCACGGTGACCAGTGCGGCCGCCATCACGATGGTTCCGCTGCCCGACGACGAACAGTTGCGCGCCCACACCGCGTCGCTGATCGGCGTCCCACCGGACATCGTGGTGGCGACCACCGGTATCGGCTTTCGCGGCTGGTTCGCCGCGGCGGACGGCTGGGGGCTGGCCGCCGAGCTCACCGACGCCCTGAGCAACGCCCGCATCGTCTCCCGTGGCCCGAAGGCCACGGGGGCGTTGCGGGCCGCGGGCCTGCCCGAGGAATGGTCACCGGAATCGGAATCCTCCCGGGAAGTGTTGCGCTACCTCATCGAGCAGGGCGTCGCCGGACAGCGCATCGCCGTGCAACTCCACGGGGCCACCGACGAATGGGATCCGTTCCCCGAGTTTCTCGACGAGCTGCGCGCCGCGGGCGCCGAGGTGGTGCCGATCCGGGTGTACCGCTGGCATCCCGCGCCGCGGGACGGCGAGTTCGACCAGATGGTCGCCGGAATCGCCGAACGACGTTTTGACGCAGTCAGTTTCACCTCGGCGATGGCAGTGGCCTCGGTGCTGATGCGCGCCACCGAGATGGATATCGCCGACCGGGTGCTCGCTGCACTGCGCACCGACGTCCACGCCATGTGTGTCGGCCCGGTTACCGCACGACCACTGGTCCGGCTCGGTGTCCCGACCTCGGCACCGGAACGAATGCGGTTGGGCGCCTTGGCCCGTCACATCACCGATGAGCTGCCGCTGCTGCAGGCGCGGACCGTGCGGGTCGCCGGGCACACGCTCGAGATCCGGGGCACCTGCGTTCTGGTGGACGGCGCGGTCAAGTCGTTGTCCCCTGCCGGTATGGCGACCATCCGGGCCCTGGCACACCGTCCGGGCGCGGTGGTGTCCCGGTTCGATCTGCTGAGCGCATTGCCCGGCACCGGCACCGACACCCACGCCGTGGAGACCGCGGTGTTGAGGCTTCGTACTGCGTTGGGAGACAAGAGCATCGTGTCGACGGTCGTCAAACGGGGCTATCGGCTCGCTGTCGACGACAGCGAGATGGTCAGGGCACAATGAGCCTCGTTCTGGTCGCCCACGGAACCCGCAAGCCCGGCGGGGTGGCGATGATCGGCGATCTCGCCGCACGGGTGTCCGACGTACTGGGCCGGCCCGTGCACGTCTCGTTCGTCGACGTGGTGGGCCCGCCCCCGAGCGAGGTCCTCGCATCGTTGCCGACGGACTGCCCGGCGGTGGTGGTGCCGGCATTCCTGGCTGCCGGGTACCACGTCCGCGTCGACGTGCCCACCCATGTGGCGGCCAGCGGGCACCCGGCCGTCACCGTCACCGCGCCGCTGGGCCCATGTCAAGGGACGGTCCGGGTGCTGGCCGATCGCCTCATCGAATCAGGCTGGCGTCCGGGCGATTCGGTGATATTGGCGGCAGCCGGCACCTCGGACCGCGGCGCGCAGTCCGACCTTCGTCGCACCGCGGCGCTGCTGTCAGCGGTGACCGGCGATCGCGTAGAAATGGCCTTCGCCGCGACCGGAGCGCCGAGCGTTGCCGAAGCCGTCGCCGCGCAACGCAGCCGCGGCCATCGCCGCATAGCTGTGGCGTCCTACCTGCTCGCCGACGGGCTTTTCCAGGACCGGCTGCGTGAATCCGGCGCCGACATCGTCAGTGAGCCACTCGGCACCCACCCCGGCATGGTGCGGCTGATTGCGAACCGGTTCCGCCGCGCCGGGGTGCTCAGTCTGCCGGCCGTGGCGTAAGCGGATCGACCGGGCGATGAGCGGCCCGGCACATCCCGCGAGCAGGAGCGCGCTGCCGGCGCCCGCCACCGAAAAGACCGCCGAACGCCGCGTGCCGACCATCGCCGAACATTGCTCGACGTAATCGCTGGCCATGAATCCCGGCCCGGCCAAGGTGTGCTGATCGAGGTTGAGCTGGTCCTGCTGGGCGGCGACGCGGTAGTCCGGCCGCGCTCCGTTACCGCATGCGATGGGTTGACCGGTGCGATCCACGGCGTTCAAGGCCAGGGGCATCAACAACGCCCCGAGTGCGCCCAGCATCGCTGCCGCCCCCACCAAATTCACTACCGAACGCGCAAACATCCCTTGTCAGCCCCTCTGACGACGCTTCCTTGAGAGGGAGTCTAAACACACTCCAGCGAACTATTCTAGTTAGCCAGCGAGATGCGCACCACAGCTTCGAGAACTATCCCGACCGTGCAATTCTGGCAAATTTCGCGGCAAAACCAGCTCTGTACAGGTATTTGCCCAAGTAACCAGGACCCGACGGTTTGCCGGCGGCTCTGGGCGTCAGATCTGGGCCGAAAACTCAGCTATCGTTGTCGCGATCATCGGGCTATTCGGCGGGAGTACAGACAAACGTGCAGGTGACCACACCGGCGGGCGCAGCCCGTCGAGACGACGCGCTCGGCAGTGCGACCCGGTGACCGGGTCCCGGCCGAACGTCTGCGTCAGCACCTGCTCAACGCACTGGATCGCACGTCTCGGCCGATGACCACCGCACAGCTACGCGACGACATGCACGAGCACTTCCGCGCACCGGTCGTGATCGAGTCCGTGTACCGCAATCTCACGGTGCTCGAACGGCGCGGCGTGGTGCAGCGCCGCAAGCTCCAGGGGCGCGACGCCCACTGGAGCCGGACAGCCGATCAGGCGGAGATCTGAACAAACCCGCCCGGCGTGACGCGGGTCCGGTAGACGGGGATCGACACGGCGTCGTCGTCGAGACAACTGCCGTCGTCGAGCGCGAAGGCCTGCTTCTTGATCGGTGACTGCACGGTCGCCCGGCCGGCCCGGTCACCCACGATCCCGCGGGAGATCACCGCCGCACCGGAGAACGGGTCGATGTTGCCCACCGCATACAGCGAGCCGTCGTCGAGGCGGAACAGGGCCGCCTGCGAGCCATCGGGCAGCAGCACCGCCACACCCCGGCACGGCATCAGGAAGTCATACCGGCACGCCGTCGTCCACTCCCACGGAGTCGAGGCGTGAATGTCCTTGTGGTCGTCGAGCAGTGTCATTTCGCCTCCTGGATGATCGACGGCATACCCAAACTTGTCGGCACCTTCCGGCCACCGCGCTCGGTGAACGTGACGGTCGGGTCGTCGACGTCGGGTGCGTTGACGAACGACACGAAGCGTGACAGCTTCTCCGGGTCGTCCAGCACGCCCTTCCACTCGCAGGCGTAGCCGGCGACGTGGCGTTCCATGGCCGCCTCGAACTCAGCGGCCAGACCGAGGGAGTCGTTGCAGACGACCTCGCGCAGGTGGTCGAGCCCACCATCCATCGCCTCCAGCCACGGCGCCGTGCGCTGCAGACGGTCCGCGGTGCGGATGTAGAACATCAGGAACCGGTCGATGTACCGGATCAGCGTCTCGTCATCCAGGTCGCCGGCCAGCAGCTGGGCGTGCCGTGGCGACATGCCGCCGTTGCCGCACACATACAGGTTCCAGCCCTGTTCGGTGGCGATGACGCCGACGTCCTTGCTCTGCGCTTCGGCGCATTCCCGGGCGCATCCCGAGACCGCCATCTTGATCTTGTGCGGTGACCGCAGGCCCCGGTACCGCTTCTCGATCTCGACGGCCATGTTGACCGAATCCTGTTGGCCGTAACGGCACCACGTGCTACCGACGCAACTCTTGACGGTGCGCAACGACTTGCCGTAGGCGTGCCCGGACTCCATTCCGCCCTCGACCAGGCGCGCCCAGATCTGCGGCAACTGCTCGACCCGTGCGCCGAACATGTCGATGCGCTGCCCGCCGGTGATCTTGGTGTAAAGGTCGAAATCCCTTGCGATCTCGCCGATCAGGATCAACTGTTCCGGAGTGATCTCACCGCCGGGCGACCGCGGCACCACCGAGTAGCTGCCGTTCTTCTGGATGTTGGCCAGGAAGTGGTCGTTGGAGTCCTGCAACGAGGCCTGCTCGCCATCGAGTACGTGGTCGGAGCTGGTCGAGGCCAGGATCGACGCGACGGTGGGTTTGCAGATGTCGCAACCCTTTCCGGTGCCGAACTTCTCGATCAGGCCGGAGAAGGTGCGGATCTCGGTGGCGCTGATGATCTCGAACAGTTCTGCGCGCGACTGACTGAAGTGCTCGCACAGGGCCTTGGACTGCTCGACACCTTCGGCCTCCAGGAGCTGCTTGAGCAGCGGCACACAGGAGCCGCACGAGGTGCCGGCCAGCGTGCACTTCTTCAGGCTGGGCACATCGTCGCAGCCGCCGCAGATGGCTTCCTTCAGATCACCCTTGGTGACGTTGTTGCACGAGCAGATCTGCGCGATGTCCGGCAGCGCGGCCACGCCCAGCGCGGACGCGTCACTGTCCCCGACCGGGGCGATCAAAGCCAGCGGGTCTCCGGGGAGTTCGCTGGCCACCATCGGCCGCAGCACGCCGTAGGCCGATGCGTCACCGACCAGGATGCCGCCCAGCAGCGTCTTGGCGTCATCGGAGAGCACCAGCTTGGCGTAGGTCTGCTTGACAGGGTCGTTGACCACGACCTCCAAGCAGTTCGGCGTAACCCCTTTGGCATCACCGAAACTGGCGACGTCGACGCCCAGCAGCTTGAGCTTGGTCGACATGTCGGCGCCCGGGAACTCGGCCTCACCGCCCAGCAGCCGGTCGGCCACCACCTCGGCGGTGGTGTAGCCCGGCGCCACCAGGCCGTAGCAGCGGCCTTCGATGGCCGCCACCTCACCGATCGCGTAGATACTGGGATCGCTTGTGACACAGGACAGATCGGTCAGCACGCCACCGCGCTGCGCCATGTCCAGACCTGCCGCGCGGGCCAGTTCATCGCGTGGGCGCACACCGGCGGCGAAGACCACCAGCCCCGCGTCGATGGAGGTCCCGTCGTTGAGCGAGATCCGTATCGAATCGTCGATGTCGGACTTGCGCAGCGGCTTGTGCCGCTGCGCCGGCTGAATGCTGTCAGTGCCGACAGCGGTGTGTACCTCGATGCCCAGGCCCCGCATCATCCGGTTCAGCAAGGTGCCGCCGGCCTCGTCGAGCTGCGCCGACATCAGGTGCGGTGACATCTCCAGCACGTGCGTGCGCAGGCCGAACTGCCGCAACGCGTTGGCCGCCTCAAGGCCCAGCAGACCGCCACCGATCACCACGCCCACCGGCGACTTCGAGTCCATGGCGCTCTTGGCACTGGCGCGGATCGCGTCGAGGTCATCGAGCGTGCGGTAGACGTGCACCCCCGGCAGGTCGCGCCCCGGCACCGGCGGCACGAAGGCGTACGACCCGGTGGCCAGCACCAGTGCGTCGTAGTCGAAGCTCTCGCCGGCGACGGTTCGCACCGTACGGGCTTCCCGGTCGATCTCGGCGACCGCACATCCCAGGCGCAGATCCACCCGGTCATCGCCGGCGTAATCATTGCCCGGCAGCGCGAGTTGGGCCCGGTCCCAGTGCTCGGTGTACCCGGTCAGTCCGACCCGGTCATAGGCTGCGTCAGCTTCCTCCGACAGGACGGTGACCCGCCAGGCGCCTGCGGCGTCACGCGACCGCAACGCCTCGACGAAGCGGTGCCCCACCATGCCGTGTCCGACGACCACGACGTTCTGTGTTGACGACATACGGCGAGGTTAGGAACCCGAAGTTGCCGAATTGTCGCCCTGTGTGAACCGCCCGTCACGGTGTGCTCACGGTCCCCGCGACGCACATGTGAGGAAGCCCGGCAGTGAGGTCCAGCTAACCCAGCTGCCGAGCGATCGCGTGACCGATGACCCGCGCCGCCTCGGCGAAACGTTGCGGATCCGGGCCCGAATAGTTCAGTCGCAGATACGGCCCGGACGGTTCGGCCGGAAACCATTCGTTGCCCGCCGCGACCAGCACCGAATCGGTCTCACACTCGCGCACCAGGCGCCCCAGGTCGATCGCATCGGGCAGGCGCAGCCACAGATGCAGCCCGCCGCGGGGCACGTGCTCGAGCTGAGCGCCGGGAGCGTGCTCGGCCAACGCACCGATCAGCAGGTCGCGCCGCGCCTGCAACTGCTGACGCACGTCGCGCAGGTGGGTACGCCAGGCCGGTTGGGTGACCACATCGAGTGCGGCGACCTGCAACACACCGCTGACATACATCGACTCCGCGCCCCGGTCGGCCAGGAGCCGGTCGCGGGCGGGACCTCTGGCCACCATCGCCGCGACCCGGATCGACGGCGACACACTCTTGGTCAGCGACCTCAGATAGATGACGTGCCCGGCGTCATCGGCAGCCGCGACCGGCCTGGAGGTGCTGTCGATGCCGAAGTCGTGCGCCCAATCGTCCTCGACCAGGAAGGCGCCGTGGCTGCGTACCACCTCGAGCACCTGGCTTGCCAGCTCAGGATCCCATTGGGCGCCAGTCGGATTGGCGTAGTTGGGTTGGGCGTAGAACACCCTGGCACCCGTTTGGGCGAAAGCCCGCGACAGTTCCTCCGGCTCAGGCCCGCGCGGTCCACTCGGCACCGGGACCAGCCGCACACCGCACTGGGCCGCAGCCAGGATGGCGCCCCAGTAGCTGGGCGACTCGATCAACATGGGCTGCCCGAACCCGACCAGGGCGCGAAAGATCGAACTCAGACCGCTCTGACTGCCGGGGAGCACGATCACCTCGCGCGCCGTCGGCGGTGTGACGCCCGCCCCGAAGGCCTCCGCCAGCTCCTGAGCGAACCAGGCCTGCAGGTCCGGCCGGCCGGCCACGCCGGCGGGACTCAGCGCGGCGTCACCGCGGGCCGCCCGCGCAAAGGCCGGACGGACCAGCCGCTGGGGAAGAAGTTCGCGGTCGGGATAACCCGAGTGCAGCGCGATCATGTCCGGCGCGACGCCGCGCAGCGGCGCCGACAGTGCGGGGAGGCGGGCCTGCGGCGATCCGAGTGCAGCGGTCTGCCAGCCGTAATCGGGCAGGCGCGCGGCACGCACCGCCCGCACGAACGTCCCGACCCCGGGCCTGCTCTCCACCAGCCCCAGGCTGCGCAACGCACGCATGGCCTTGGCGACCGTCACCGGGCTGGCTCCGTATTCGGCCACCAGGGACCGGTTGGAGGGCAGCTGCGCGCCCGGTGGCGCGGTGGCGATCCACTTCCGCAGGCCAGACACGATTCGCTCAGTGCTATCGTTGTCCATGTCGATACAGAGTAGCGCTACTCGGAGGAGCCCGTTGGCGCTATCCCACACTGGGCTGTGGTGGGGACTGCTCGGCGTCACCGCGTTCTCTTTCACCATCGTGTTCACCAAGGTGGCCACCGACGGGCTGTCCCCGCTGTTCATCGGGGCCGGCCGCGCCGTCGTCGCCGCCGCCATCGCCGGGGCCGCCCTCGCGCTGACCCGGCAGACCCGACCCTCGCCCCGGCAATGGGCCCGGCTGGCCGTCGTGGCGGCCGGTGTCGTCGCAGGCTTTCCGCTACTGACCTCCTACGCCCTTACCGTCGTTCCCGCCAGCCACGGGGCCATCGTGGTCGCACTGCTGCCTGCCGCCACCGCGGTGTGCGCGGTACTGCGCGGCCATGAGCGTCCCCCGGTCGCCTTCTGGACCATGGCGGCAGCCGGGGCGTTGGCCGCGGTGGTATTCGCGATGGTGCACGGCTCCAGATTCGGCCACCTGAGCTGGCCGGACCTACTGCTGTTCGGCGCCGTGCTGGCGGCGGCGGTCGGATACGCCGAGGGTGGGCTGCTGGCGCGGGAACTGGGTGCCTGGCAGACGGTGTCCTGGGCGTTGGTGATCGCGGCGCCGGTGATGCTGGCGTTGACGGTGCTGGACATGGCGCAGCATCCGCCACACGCGACGCCTGCGCAGTGGGCCGCGTTCGGCTACCTGGCCGCGGTCAGCATGTATCTGGGGTTTTTCGCCTGGTATCGCGGCTTGGCCATCGGGCCGATGACGCAGGTGAGCCAAGTCCAGTTGGTCCAGCCGGTGATGACCATCGCCTGGGCGGCACTGTTACTGCACGAACGGCTCACCTGGACGACGGTGGCCGGGGGCGCCGTGGTCATCGGCTGCGCCGCACTGGCCGTCCGCATCCGCCTGCGGTGACACCAAAGGCCGGTGAAATCCCTTGGACCCCACCGGCTTTTGCATGCATCAGATGTTCGCGAGGAAGTCCGAACTGTAGACGGCACCGCGGATGCGCCCAGGCGCCGGCGGCCCCTCGACCACCACCCAAGCCTGAGTTGCTCCGTCAGCCACCGGGCCGGAGACCGTGATGGTGGCAGTGCCGCTGGCATCGGTGTGCAAGACGCCGTTGGACACCCCCGGATCACCGGCACTGCAGGTGGCCGCCGCCGACCGCGGCATCTGGATCAGCCGCACCCGGTAGTCCGCATCCGGGCTTGCCGATTGCATGGTCACCTGGGCACTCACGTGCGACCCATCGCTGCCGATCTGAGCGAATCCGCCGCCACTGCCCGAACCCATACCGTCAAGGAACAGACCTTCGGCGAAATCGCAGTTCCGGATGTGATTCGACAACGGCACCATCGTCGTCGCCGACGCCGGTGGGCTGCCCACCCCACCGAGCACCACCCCGCCCGCTGCCGCCAACGTCACCGCGCGTCTCGTGCGCCAGTCCATCGCATGCACCCTGCCTGCTCGATGTATCAGTGCGTCATTATTGGCACAAATCGCACGTCCAGAAGCGGCAGTTCGCACAAATCGCCGACGGTTACCGCCAGCGGCCGAGCACCTCTTTTGCCCGCGCGCTCAGCACGGCCTGCAGGAACGGGCCGAAAGTGATGCGCCCGACGCCGGCGGCCGTCAGCTCGGCAAGGTCGGCGGTATCGGGCGGAACGGTCACACTGACCGGAAGTGGCACCTCAGAAACCAAGCGTGCCAACGCCTCCGGGTCACGCAGGCCGGGCGGGAACAGCGAGTCGGCACCCGCGGCGGCCGCCTCGGACAACCGCGCGATCGCGCGATCCACACGGTCGGTGCCTGTCGGCTCCTCGCGCGAGCGCTCGTCGGCGTCGTCTCCGTCGTTGCGCAGGAACAAGTCGGTGCGCGCGTTGATCACCACGTGCACACCGGCGGCGTCGGCTGCCACACGCAACTGCCGCACCAGCTCGGCGTGCTCGGCCGAGCTACGCAGGCGCTTGCCCTCCCGATGCACGGTGTCCTCGATGTTGAGCCCGACCGCGCCGACGCTGAGCAGTCCCTCGATGAGCCGCTCCGGCGGCTCTCCGTAGCCGGACTCGATATCCACCGAGACCGGCACGTCGACCGCGTCGGTGATTTGCCGCACCCGGGTCAGCAGATCGTCGAACGACATCACCTCGCCGTCTGCCTTGCCGATGGAATCGGCCAGCGGATGGCTGCCCACGGACAGGGCGGAGAATCCCTCACCGACCACCAGCCGGGCCGACCAGGCATCCCACACCGTGGGCAACACAACGGGGTTGCCGGGCTGGTGCAGCGCCAGCAACGCCGCCGCCCGCTGCTGCAACGTGGTCTCACTCATAGATCCTCCGGGTGCTCAGATGTCCTGCTCAGGTGTCATTCGGCCAGATGCGAAGCCGGCGAAAGCCAGCCTACGACCCGGGTTCCGGTCGGTGATTGCGAGCGCTCGGCGAGGCCGCCGCGGACGTGATGCGCATCACGTCGCGATCGTGATGTGGCTAGCATTGGTTGTCGTACTGTGAGCCCTGACACCTTCAGCCCGAGGAGGTCACTTGTCCACCACCACCGAGTTCTCCGAACTCCACAACCTGATCCGCGACATGCGTCGCTGTGTCACCACGTTGGCGTCGAAGTACGGGGATTCCCCCGCGACGCGCCGCGTGGTGAACGACGCCGAGCGGATCCTCAACGATATCGAGCGGTTGGACATCGACGCCGAAGAGTTGGAGATGCGTCACGGCGTGACACGCCAACAACCGGCCCGCGAGAAGATCGGCATCCCCGACACCCAATACGGAAGCGAGTTCTGGCAGGACGTCGCCGACGAGGGTCTCGGCGGATACCGCTGAGCTCACGGGCGTCTGACGCCCGAGAAAACAACTGAACCTCAGAAAGGGAACCGTGAGCGCACCCACCGCTGACCGTCGCGCGACCGGGGTCTTCTCGCCGACACGAGCGCAGATCCCCCAACGCACCCTACGGACCGACCGGTGGTGGCAGGCACCACTATTGACCAATCTGGGGCTCGCGGCATTCGTCATCTATGCGACGGTCCGGGCGTTCTGGGGAAGCGCGTACTGGGTAGAGGACTACCACTACCTGACGCCCTTCTATTCACCGTGCGTCAGCACGGCGTGCGCGCCCGGATCGAGCCACCTCGGTCAATGGGTCGGCGAGCTGCCCTGGTTCATCCCGATGGCGTTCATCTCGCTGCCGTTCCTGCTGGCCTTCCGGCTGACCTGTTACTACTACCGCAAGGCCTACTACCGGTCGGTCTGGCAGTCACCGACCGCCTGTGCAGTGGCCGAGCCACACGCGAAATACACCGGGGAGACCCGTCTTCCGCTGATCATGCAGAACGTGCACCGGTACTTCTTCTACGCCGCGGTGCTCATCTCACTGCTCAACACCTACGACGCGATCGTGGCGTTCCACTCCCCATCGGGCTTCGGATTCGGCCTCGGCAACGTCATCCTGGTCGGCAACGTCATTCTGCTGTGGGTCTACACGGTGTCCTGCCACTCATGCCGTCACGTCACCGGCGGCCGGCTGAAGCACTTCTCGAAACACCCTGTGCGCTACTGGATATGGACACAGGTGAGCAAACTCAACACCCGCCACATGCTCTTCGCCTGGATCACACTGGGCACCCTGGTCCTCACCGACTTCTACGTCATGTTGGTGGCCAGCGGCACCATTTCTGATCTCAGGTTCATTGGCTGACCTCGGTTGACCGAGTTTCTTTGGCCGACAAGTACGTACACGCGAGAAGGCGAGTGGAATCAATGAGTGAGCTGGAACGGCACTCCTACGACGTGGTCGTGATCGGTGCCGGCGGAGCAGGTCTGCGCGCGGTGATCGAGGCCCGCGAACGCGGTCTGCGGGTAGCGGTGGTGACCAAGTCGTTGTTCGGCAAGGCCCACACCGTGATGGCCGAGGGCGGCTGCGCCGCGGCCATGCGCAATGTCAACACCAAGGACTCCTGGCAGGTGCACTTCGGTGACACCATGCGCGGCGGCAAGTTCCTCAACAACTGGCGCATGGCCGAGCTGCACGCGCAAGAAGCCCCGGACCGGGTCTGGGAACTGGAAACCTATGGCGCGCTGTTCGACCGAACCAAGGACGGTCGGATCAGCCAGCGCAACTTCGGCGGGCACACCTACCCGCGGCTGGCGCACGTCGGTGACCGCACCGGCCTGGAGATCATCCGCACGCTGCAGCAGAAGATCGTCTCGCTGCAGCAGGAGGACAAGAAGGAACTCGGCGACTACGAGGCCCGGATCAAGGTCTTCCACGAATGCTCCATCACCGATCTCATCAAGGACGGTGACCGGATCGCGGGCGCCTTCGGCTACTACCGCGAGAGCGGCAACTTCGTGTTGTTCGAAGCGCCGGCGATCGTGCTGGCCACCGGCGGTATCGGTAAGTCCTTCAAGGTGTCGTCGAACTCGTGGGAGTACACCGGCGACGGCCATGCGCTGGCGCTGCGCGCCGGGTCCGGCCTGATCAACATGGAGTTCATCCAGTTCCACCCGACCGGCATGGTCTGGCCACTGTCGGTCAAGGGCATCCTGGTCACCGAGGGTGTCCGCGGCGACGGCGGGGTGCTCAAGAACTCCGAGGGCAAGCGGTTCATGTTCGACTACATCCCCGCGGTGTTCAAGGGCCAGTACGCCGAGACCGAGGAAGAAGCCGACCAGTGGCTCAAGGACAACGACTCGGCACGGCGCACGCCTGACCTGCTGCCCCGCGACGAGGTGGCCCGCGCCATCAACTCCGAGGTGAAGGCCGGCCGCGGCTCGCCACACGGCGGCGTCTACCTCGACATCGCGTCCCGGATGCCGACCGAGGAGATCAAGCGCCGGCTGCCCTCGATGTACCACCAGTTCATGGAGCTGGCCGAGGTCGACATCACCAAGGACGAGATGGAAGTCGGCCCCACCTGCCACTACGTGATGGGCGGCATCGAGGTGGATCCCGACACCGGTGGTGCGGCCACGCCGGGGCTGTTCGCGGCGGGCGAGTGCTCGGGAGGTATGCACGGCTCGAATCGTCTTGGCGGCAACTCGCTTTCGGATCTGCTGGTCTTCGGTCGTCGCGCCGGTCTCGGTGCGGCCGACTATGTGGCCGCGCTGTCCGAACGACCTAAGGTGACGGAGGCCGCGCTCGTCGAGGCCACCGAGCTGGCGTTGGCACCGTTCGAATCTCACGCGCATCCCGAGAACCCGTACACCCTGCACGCCGAGCTCCAGCAGTGCATGAACGACCTGGTCGGCATCATCCGCAAGGCCGACGAGATCGAGGAGGCGCTGGCCAAGCTCGCCGAGCTGCGCACGCGCGTACACAACGTCAGCGTCGAGGGCGGTCGCGTCTTCAACCCGGGATGGCACCTGGCCATCGACATGCGCAACATGCTGCTGGTCAGCGAATGCGTGGCCAAGGCCGCGCTGGCCCGAACCGAAAGCCGCGGCGGGCACACCCGCGACGACTACCCGGAGATGGACGCCAACTGGCGCAACACGCTTCTGGTGTGCCGTGCGGCCGGCGACGATCAGGTGGTGCCGGACGTGACCGTGACGCCGGAATCCCAGCTGCCGATGAGGGAGGACCTGCTGGCGACGTTCGAGCTGTCTGAACTCGAAAAGTATTACACCGCACAAGAACTGGCCGAGCACCCCGATCGGAAAGGCTGAGCATGAGTGCCTACAACGCGAGCCTGCGAGTCTGGCGCGGAGACGATACCGGCGGCGAACTGCAGGACTACACCGTCGAGGTGAACGACGGCGAGGTGGTGCTCGACATCATCCACCGGCTGCAGGCCACCCAGGCCGGCGATCTCGCAGTCCGATGGAACTGCAAGGCCGGCAAGTGCGGATCCTGCTCGGCGGAGATCAACGGCCGCCCACGGCTGATGTGCATGACCAGGATGTCGACGTTCGACCCGGACGAGACGGTGACCATCACGCCCCTGCGGACATTCCCGGTGATGCGCGATCTGGTGACCGATGTGTCGTTCAACTACGAAAAGGCCCGCCAGATCCCGTCGTTCACCCCACCCAAGGACCTGCAGCCCGGCGAGTACCGGATGCAGCAAGAGGATGTCGAGCGCAGCCAGGAATTCCGCAAGTGCATCGAGTGCTTCCTGTGCCAGAACGTCTGCCACGTGGTGCGTGACCACGAGGAGAACAAGGAGGCATTCGCCGGGCCACGGTTCCACATGCGCATCGCCGAGCTGGACATGCACCCGCTCGACGTACTGGACCGCAAGGACATGGCTCAGGACGACTTCGGCCTGGGCTACTGCAACATCACCAAGTGCTGCACCGAGGTGTGCCCGGAGAACATCAAGATCACCGACAATGCGCTGATCCCGATGAAGGAACGAGTCGCCGATCGCAAGTACGACCCGATCGTGTGGCTGGGCAACAAGCTGTTCAGGCGCTAGCCCCTGAAACCCGAGCGTGCGCTCAGATCGTGAATTCGCTCGGCGGACGCGATCTGAGCGCACATTCGGTGCCTAATCTCCCCCATCCGGGACCGGAAAATTCCTGCACCTGGGCTGCGCCGACCGTTGCTAGTCTCAATCCGACACACGGCGCGCTTCGACGGGGGATTACGCATGCAGTTGTCCGGACCTCAGCTGTCCCATGAGGACCTCCAACGCGTCGGCGGGACGGTCCACTACCTTCAGAACGCGCTCTCGGCCAAGATCGTCGGCCAGAAAACTCTGCAGCAGTCGCTGTTGATCGGGCTCATCGCTTCTGGGCACGTCCTGCTGGAAAGCGTTCCCGGGCTGGCGAAGACGACGGCGGCCAAGACCCTCGCGGAAAGCCTGGCCGCACGGTTCCAGCGCATTCAATGCACACCTGACCTGCTACCCAGCGACATCACCGGCGGTCAGATCTGGGACCAGAAGAACGGTGAGTTCAAGGTCTCGTTCGGTCCGGTGCACGCCAACATCGTGTTGCTCGACGAGATCAACCGGTCGTCGGCGAAAACTCAGAGCGCAATGCTGGAGGCGATGGAGGAACGCCAGACCACCATCGGTGGAACGGTTTACCCTCTGCCAAACCCGTTCCTGGTGCTCGCGACGCAGAACCCGATCGACCAAGAAGGCACCTATCAACTCTCCGAAGCGCAGATGGACCGCTTCATGCTCAAGGACATCCTCACGTATCCGACGCCCGAGGAGGAAGAGGAAGTCGTCGCCCGGATCGCCGGCGGGGTGTTCGACGCGCATCCGGAAGCCGGGAACGGTCAGCTCGATACGCAGCGGGTGCTCTGGCTGCAGACCATGTTCAAGCGGGTGTTCATCGACCGCTCGATCGTCAGGTACGCGAGCTACATCGTAAACGCGACCAGGCATCCCAAAAACTACCTGGAGCCCCAACTCGCCGACCTCATCCAGTTCGGCGCCAGTCCCCGCGCCACCATCGCCCTCTGCCGCGCAGCGTGCGCACACGCGCTGCTGGAAGGCCGACCATACGCGGTTCCCGACGATGTCAAAGCCGTAGCCAAGCGTGTTCTCCGGCACCGCATCATCCTCAAATTCCAGGCGTCGGCCCAAGGCATCACCCCGGAATATCTCATCGACGGCATCCTGCACCGCGTTCCGACGCCGTAGCGAGCCACGATGGGGGAAATTCTCAACCGGGTCCGGGCCCAACTCAATTTCGACCCTCGGGCCGTCGGGATGCGCCTGCGGTCACATCGGGTCCTGGAGGGCGGGCACACCTCGCTGCAGTTCGGCCGCAGCGATGATTTCGTCGACCTGCGCGAGTACACCATCGGTGACGACGTCCGCGATATCGACTGGAAGGCGTCGGCCCGCAACACCCACTTGGTGGTCCGCCGGTACGTCGCCGAGAAGGCCCAGGAGTTCCTGCTGATCGCCGACACCGGGGCCAACCTGCTGGCCCATTCCCCAAGCGGGGAAAGTAAACGCGACCTGGCGATCCTGTCCCTCGGCGCGGTCGGGCTGGTCGCCTCGGCCCAGGCCGACAAGATCAGCCTGGTCTACGGAGACGACCGCGGATCGTCCATCGAACCGGGCAAGACCGGCGAGGACCATCTTGAGCAGATCCTGATCCTGCTCAGCCACATCAACATCGAGGTCGGCAACCCGTCGAACATCGTCAGGCAGCTCGAGTTCGTAGCGGGCAATCTGGACAAGCGGTACGCGATCTACATCGTGTGCGACCAGCCCGCCGTCACACCTGAACTCGTGGCAGCGGCAATGACTTTGCGGGGCCGCAACGCGATTCACTGGATCCTGATCGAAGACCTCGACATCCTCGGGCAACCGCACGCTGCCGACGAAGTGCTCGACGTCGCCACCGGCAAGGCCCTGCTCACCCCGTCGGTCCTCGGAACCAAGGTACTGGAGTCCTACCGCCGCGCGGAGGCCGCGCGGCGGGCCGAATGGGAGTCGTTCATCGCGCAACTCGCCAGCCCGTGTGTACGCATCTCGTCGCGGGCAGACATCGGCCCGGCCCTGTCTACGCTGTCGGAGGGACGCCGCTGATGCACGACGCGATCGACTTCCTGTTTCCCCCCATGTCCTACCCGGTGTGGTGGGTGATCGGCGCCGCGTTCCTGGTCGTCCTCGTCATCGGCTGGATCGTCGGGGTGATCGTGTGGACCCTGCCCATAGAGGTGCTACGGCGGATCCCGGCGATCCGCGACATCAGCTACAAGGTGCTGCGGTTCAAGTTCTCCCGGTCACTGACCAAGGTTGAGCAACAGCATCGCGAAGGGCAGCTCTCCACCCGCGACGCGTTTCATGAGATCAGCCGAATCTTCAGGAATTTCATCGACTTTCGTACCGGATTCCAGGCCCGCAGGATGACGGCGACGGACGTCGCATACAGCCCTCTGGCCAGCTCTGCTCTCAATGTCCTGGCCATGACCTATCCGGGCCAGTTCCACGAAGTCGATCCACAGGCCGTTCCCGACGTCGTCCAGGCAGCGCGGACGGCGGTGCTGACATGGGCGTGAAATGGCCTCTCCTACTGCTGCCGATCGCGATCGCCATCGGCGTCGCGCTGTGGCAGCTCATGCGCAGCTCGAGTGGCGGCTTTCGAGGCGAATTGCCTTATCTGGCAAGGTCGTTCCGGCTCACCCAGCTACCCGAATACCAACGCGCGCTGCGGGTGCACGAACGGCTCTCGATCGCGGCCCTGGTAATGGCGCTCGTAGCGGTGGTCATGCTCATTGGTGCCACCCTCCGACCGGCCAAGACGTTTCAACCACAACCGACCGGGTCCGACAACCCGCACGTCGACATCATGCTGTGTTTCGGTCCGGAATTCCACATTACCTCGGCCAACTCCGACGGCATCGCCATCGGCAATTTGATGTCAATCATGCGCGAGAAAGTGGACGGGTTCGACAATCAGCGTATCGGGATGACCAAGGAGTTCTACCGCAGTTTCCCCGTCACCTCGGACCTACCATGGGTGTCGAATCGTCTCGATGAGCTCGCCGAGATAGCCCAGGGCCCATCGGACGATGATGACAACAGAGACTTCAAGCAAAAAGTCATGCTGTTCGAGCGGGGCACCCTTACCGCTGTCACCAACGTCAACGACACAATCGCATTGTGCGCGATGGGCTTACCCGCAATTGGATCGGACAACGGCCGCGGCCGGGCGATCATCTACATCGGCGACACCAAGTACTCGCGCAGCACCCCGCCCATCTATTCCAATGACATGCTTGCCGGAGTCATAAGAGATGCCGCGATCCAGTTGAACACGATAGTGCCGGGAACCACCGCCGGCGAGTTCTTCGACAGCCTCGTCAAGGATTCCGGTGGCCGCCAATATCTGTTCACTAACCTGGGCTACGGCGTCGGCTGGGACAAGCCGACACCTAGGAAGATCGCCAACCAAAAAGAAGAGTTGCAGAGTGCCGTTGACAAAATCTTGTCGAGCCCGCCGCCGTCGGCACTTGATGATCAGGACGAGGCACGCAAACTTCCCCCGTTCCAGTGGGATGTGCCAGACATTCTGTTGCAGATCGCGTTGATCGCGGCCATTGGACTAGCTGCAGCACGATTGGGGATGAGGCAATGAAACTCAGTGTCGCCCCAGCATTTCCGATCTGGCTCATCGTCGCACTCGCGCTCGTGGCCATCGTCCTGCGGATCATGGCGACCGTCGCCTCGGCACGCCGTGACCACGGGATGCCCAGCCGTACGGCCTGGTTACAGCTCAGTGCGGCGGTAATGGCGATCGTGTGTGTGGCCGTGGCCGCTACCCGCATCGGTGACGAATCAAAAGCCGAGCCTCCACCACGGCTCACCACCACGGCTGAGGAATCGAATACCAACGTGTTCCTGGTATTGGACCGCTCCTTGGGCATGGGGGCGAACGACTTTGGATCATCGACCGCCATGGGCGCCAAACAAACTCGCCTGAAAGGCGCCAGCACCGATGCCCAGGCGGTGTTGTCGAAGTACCCAGACGCCCGGTTCAGTGTGATCTCCTATGCGGACACCGCTCAGGTTGAATGGCCGATTTCCCCTGACGAGTGGAGCCTGGTTCCATTCCTACAGAACTTCTACGGAGAGCGTTCTACCGACCGTGTGGCGGAAACCGATGTAGCAGCGTCGAATTCCCTACTAAGAGAACAACTCAGCGCCGCCTCTCACGCCTACCCCGGCTCAGCGAACCTGGTATTCATCTTCGGCGCCGGTAGTGACTCGGACGATTCGGCGTTCGACATTCCGCTGGGCCAGGTGTCCGGTGGCGCGGTGTTCGGCTACAACACCGACGTGCCGCTCAACGAAGAGGCGCTGACCGCCGCGGCCCACAGTCTCGGGATTCCGTTCATCAAGCGGGAGAACGGAATGCTCGACGTGGAAGAGCTACCATCGGCGATGCCCCAGGCCACTACTGCCGACCCGGTCAATCCCAATCTGCCGCACCCGGGTCGGACCGAGTACTACTGGCTCTTCACCGCGATCGCCGGGGTGCTGTTCGGTGTCGAGTTTTACGGGCTGGCCGGGAACTGGCTACGGCGCAGAAGGGGCACGGCAGGGAAATGATGCAGCCTCTGTCACCCGCCGAATCCAGCTCGGCAGACCAAACCGAGCAACGAGAATCTGGTACCGCGCGCCCGAGTCGGCTGATCCTCCGGCGCAAGCTGCTGCTGCGGTCGCTTCCCATACTGGTGCTGCTACTCCTGCTCGCAGTCAAGCTCGCCAGCGTCGGCGTCCTCGGCAACAAGCTGACCGGTGAGTTCGCCACTCGCGACGACGCGGCCATGCAGAACACGCTGGAGTGGATCGATGCCAGCAGTATGGGGTCCGGCTTCCGGGAGAAGTTCGCGCACGGTGATCTGCTCATGCTTCGCGACGACGTTGCCGGCGCGCTCGAACAGTTTCGGTTGGCGCACGAGATGGAGCCGAGTGCCTGCCCGCCGCGGGGAAACTTCGCCCTGATCGCAGAAGAGTTGAGTGACGACGAACTCAAACAAGGCCATTTCACCAAGGCACGAGAGATGCTCACACCTGCCGTCGAGGCCGCCAAAGAAGACCCCGGGTGCTTCACGAAATTCCCGTCGCGGAGTGCCGATATCGGAACGTTCGTACGCGAAACGCCCCAGCGGCTGGCCATCAAACTCGCGGCCCTCAAGGGTGGGGCGCTCACCAAGACGCCGGACGGCTACGACTACATACGCGGACCTGGCGGTGGAATCGACTTCACCGAGTCCGAAACCGGGCCCTGCCCTTACGCAGATGACGAGGACCGCATGAAGCAGTGCATCGATATGCGTGACCGAGAGATCGCACAGCAGGCTGAAGCTGCGCGCCTGGCGAAAGAGCAGCAGGAGGATGCCGCCGAGCAACCTCCCAGACCCGCGACCGCACAACCCGAAGCACCAGAACCAGCCCCGGGATCCGCTCCAACGGAAAGCCCTGGACCAGCCGAGGGCCCGCTTCGAGTGGAAGGTCCGAGCAGTGAGCAGGTTCGGCCGGAATACCCGGACGATACGGAGATTCGGCCGCCGGGCGAACCTGGTTTCTGCGATTCAGGCGGCACTCCGCTCAGTCGACTGGCCGCTGTCATGTGCGATACGGCAGGGCCGCAACCATGATTGGGCCCGCCGGGATTCCTGACCCGTGGGGGTACTCGGATCCGCCCAGGACAGATGGTCCGCGCAAACTATCGCGCAGCGGCTTGGTCGTGGGCGGCACCGGCCTAGCGGTTCTCCTCATGGTGATCGCATTGGTGATGTGGTTGCTTTGGCCACGCTCGGTCCCCGTCGATCAGACCGACGCTCGTTGGGAGGCAAAACCCCTGCTCAGCGACAAGCCGCCCACGATGGTCCTCAACGCGATCGACTTCGACTCGCTGTACCCACCGGGCTACACGGAATACGACCCGAAGAAGAGAACCCGTCCTTCGACGTACCACTACGACCCCGACGCTGAGGATGAATTCACTTCTGAGCCACCAGGCTGCACGCGGGATCCATTCACCAGGAACACCGACATAGGGTTGAGCAACGACGACCCTGAACTCTACAACTACGCCGCGATTTCGCGGACGATGTATCCGGTCGACGACCCGGGCGGCAACGACGAACAGAGTTCATTCTTCGCACTCACGGTCTTTGTGTCGGACGACCCGACCAGCCTCGACTACGCCAAGCAGTGGTACGAGCGGTGCGCAGGAGGCAAGGTCACCTGGACCACCACAAAGGGCGGTCAGGTTATCGAGACCGGCACGCGAGCCCTGGAGCACGCGGTGGTTGCCCCTCCGGAATCGACGACCAAGGATTCCTTCGCATTGTCTTCGAGGAAGGAGCTGTCGTATTACGCACTCGTCCGCGGACTGGTCGTCCAAGTCGACTGTCCGCCCGAACAGAAGGACGTCGGTGCGCAGTTGTGGCGAACGGTCATCATCGGCTTACAGAAAATCTGAACCGGCCGCCAAGGGTCAGCGGCGTACGCTCGAGAAAAGCAGCCAATCAGCGTCGAAAGGCAGCTCTATGAGCATGGGACAGACTCACAGCATCAACGAGATCCGGACGGCGATCAGGGAACTGTCGGTCCGGGCTGAACTGGCCCGTAAAGAGGGCCGCCCAGACGATGCGGGCGAGATCGAGCAGCGCATCGCCAAATACCGCGACGAACTCGCCGCACGCCCCTGACTCCGGCCGCCGGAGTCAGGCGCCGAGCTTACGGAACGTGCTGCGGTGGAAAACGATTGGTGCCACGTCGGCGTTGACCGTGATGTCATTGACCCGCAGCACCACGATGGTGTGATCGCCGGCCTCCACCAACTGCTCGATGGCGCTTTCCAGCCACACGCTGGTTCCATGGATGAACACCGCGCCGGATTCGCGTGACTCGGTCTCCAGGCCGGCGAACCGGTCACCGGTCTTGGCCGCCAGGGTACGAGCCGCCTCGTCATGGGATTCGCCGAGCACGCTGATCCCCAGCGACGGCAGATCCTTGAGCTTCGGCCAGGTGCTCGACGAGTTCTGCACGCAGAACGACACCAACGGCGGGTCGAGCGACACCGGCACGAAGGTGCTGGCAGCCAATCCGACCCGAGTGCCCGCTACCTCGGCCGCGATCGCAATGACACCTGACGGAAAGTGGCCGAACGCTTCACGCAGCGACGTCGGGCTCAATTCTGTTGCACTCATAGCACCTCCATCTTCACACAGCTCCCTGTCCCTGCTCAGCCCACCGGTCCACTGGCCGGTAGGTTGGCGTCCATCATGTGGATTCCGCTTCTGGTGATGGCCGCAGCCGTCAGCCTGGAGCCGTTCCGCATCGGAATGACCGTCGTGATGCTCAACCGGCCACGACCTCTGCTGCAGCTGCTGGCATTCCTCATCGGAGGTTTCGCGATGGGCACGGCGGTCGGTTTGATCGTGTTGTTCATGCTGCGGCCCGCCCTGGGGTCGGCACATTTCACCCTGCCCCGGGTCCAGTTGGCGGTGGGGGCGCTGGCCCTGGTGGCCGCGGCCGTCCTCGCCATCGGCAGGCCTGCCCGCATGTTCGGTCCGCGGCCTGACCGGCAACCCGGACCACTGGTGACGCGCCTCAAGGAGCTGCTGGGCGGCCATTCGCTGTGGACCGCGAGCGCCGCTGGACTCGGCATCGCCCTGCCGTCGGTCGACTATCTCGCCGCGCTGGCGCTCATCGTCGCCTCCGGCGCCGCGGCAGCCACCCAAGTGGGTGCGCTCCTGCTGTTCAACGTGGTGGCGTTCGGTCTCGTCGAAATCCCGCTGATCTCGTATCTGGTCGCGCCGGAGCGCACGCGCGCCGGCCTCGCCGCCCTACACGACTGGCTGCAGACACAACGCCACCGCAAGGTGGCCGCCGTGCTGGGCACGGTCGGCTGCGTACTCCTCGCCGTAGGATTCGCCGGCCTCTGAACACCCAGCCGGTGATACCGGCGCCGCTCAGGCGTCCAGGCGCGTGAACTCGTCCTGCCGGTACTGCTCGACACAGGCCGCGCGGCGGACCTTGCCGCTCGTCGTCGTGGGAATCGAGCCCGGGGAGACCAGGACCAGATCCCCGACATTCAAGCCGTGCGCGTTGGATATCGCGGAGGTGACGTCGCTCTTGATCTCCTTGAGCCAGTGCACCGCCTCCAGCGAGGACTCGGCCCGCTTCTTGACCTCGATCACGGTCACCAACTTCTCGGTGCTGTTCAACGGAACGGAGATCGCGGCGACCCGGCCGCCGGTAATCTGCTGGACCGTCGCCTCGATGTCCTCCGGGTAGTGATTACGGCCGCGGATGATCAACAGATCCTTGATGCGCCCGACGATGAACAGGTCACCCCCGGAGACGAAGCCCAGGTCACCGGTCTTCAACCACGGTCCGTCCGGGGTGCCCGGGCTGGGGTCCACGAGGGTGGCTCCGAAGCACTGTTGTTCCTCCGGTGGCCTGCTCCAATAACCGGCGGCGACGTTCTCGCCGTGCACCCAGATCTCACCGACCACATCCTGGGCGCATTCCCGCTTGGTCTCGGCGTCGACGATGCGCACCGCAGGCGACCGCGGCAGGTCGTATCTGACCAGCGAAGAGCCCTTTCCAGCTGGGCAGCGCCGGACCCGGCCCGCAGACAGCTCGTCGACGTCGAACGCGACGGGCTCCGTCGACTCAC
The DNA here is from genome assembly GCF_005924235.1 of Mycobacterium sp. DBP42. Taxonomy (NCBI): domain Bacteria; kingdom Bacillati; phylum Actinomycetota; class Actinomycetes; order Mycobacteriales; family Mycobacteriaceae; genus Mycobacterium; species Mycobacterium sp. DBP42. The sequence goes on along the minus strand of NZ_VCMY01000028.1, from coordinate 6,841 downwards.
TCCACGTACCGGTCGTCACGAACACGGTCGCCTCGGCCAATCCGTAGGACGGACGCAGCATGTGATCCCGGAATCCGAAGTGGGCGAACCGATCTGCGAATCGTTCCAACGTAGCGGGCTCGACGCGCTCGGCACCGTTGATGATGCCCACCACGCCACTGAGGTCCATCCCGGCAAGATCGGCGTCCTTGGTCTTGCGGGCAGCCAGATCGAACGCGAAGTTCGGTGCGGCAGAAAAAGTCCGGGGATGCTCAGCCAGCGCCTGTACCCACCTGGCCGGGCGTTCCAGAAACGCCAGCGGGCTCGTCAGCACCGCGCGATAGCCGCTCAGGATCGGTGCACAGACGCCCAGCACCAGGCCCATGTCGTGGTAGAAGGGCAGCCACGAAACAATCGTGGCGTCTTGGATGGACCCGAGTTGGGTGTCGGCGAAAAAGCCCCGCATGAGCTGCTCGAAGTTCGCCTGGACGTTGCGGTGCGAAATCATCACACCGGTGGGCAACCGGGTCGAACCCGAGCTGTACTGCAAATACGCCGTGGTGGGGAATTCGACTGCACCGCTGTCGAACCCGGCTGGCCCGTCCTCGGCGTCCAAGTTCAGCGAATCGATCGCAACGATCTTCGGCGCGGTGTTCATCCGCGATTGATCCACGTAGTCACCGACGTCCTCGGCGACCGCGGAGGTCGTCAGCACGACCGAAGGCTTCGTATCCACGAAGACCGAACTGACCCGGTCATGACTCGAACCGCGATGAGGCAAGGGAAGCGGAACCGCCACCAACCCCGCCTGCATCGCGCCCAAGAACGCCAGGATGTACTCGAGGCCCTGCGGGGCCAGGATCACCGCCCGGTCCCCGACCGACCCGTGCAGGCTGATTTCGCGCGCCACATTCATCGTCCGGTGCGAAAGCTGCGACCACGTCAGCGTCTCGACGACGCCCGCCGGGTCGGCGGTGTAATCGGTGAAGGTGAAGGCAACGTCGTCAGGGCGCAAACTGGCGCGTCCGTGCAGCATCGACAGAATTGATGACTGGGGGCTAGGCATCACATCACGTCCGTAACTGGTCGAATCAATCGGTTGGAGAGGGCGTCAGCCCGCGCCGTTCGGGTTCAGCACCGACAACGCCGCGTTGGCCAGCTCCGACATCGGGTCGGTGCCGCCACCGAAGGTCGCCTCGTTGGCAGGAGCGGTGACCTCGGCCGGGTCGAACCCGTGTACCGGGTCCACCGTGACCGGCGCGGTTGCCGGATCGTCGTTTCGCGAATAACCGGCATCCACCATGGGCAGCAGTACCCGGTCCAGCTCGTTGAGTGTGTGCTGGTCATATCCGAGGTACTTGAACGGCAACACCAGCGGCAGGTGTTCCTCGGGCACCAGGTACGTCGTCGTTGTCGCACCCTTGGAGTTGACCGTCGTCCTGATGTTCTGCGGCGGAACGTTACTCGGATTGGTGAACGCGATCGCGGTGTGACCGGTGGCCAACCCGGCGATCGCGTTGATGACGCTCATCCAGTTGTCCGGCCGGTCCGGCCAGTCCGCGATGCTGTCGTAGGCGGAGATGAACTGGTCGGTGTGGTACTGGCTCTCCACCGGCGCCGGGATGCGGTAGTCCATGAACGGCACGACGCTGCCGACGGGGAAGTTCTGGGTCAGGAAACTCTCGCCGAAGGGATGCTTGGCGATCGGATCGCCGAATGTCGCGAAGCTCAGCTGGTCTGGCGGCGGGGCACTCGGGTCGTTGGCCAGGCGCGCCTTCACGGCGTTGAGCACGAGTGCGCCCTCGGACAGCCCCATCGCTGTTCCTTTGCCGCCGTTGCGGATTGCCGCGTCGAGGTTTCCCTCGCCCTCATCGACCGACTCGCCGATGCTGGGCCCGTCAAGGCCGATTCCCGGATAGAACCGCTCTCCGACCGCACCGATGCCGGGGAACAAACGTTCCAGGGTATGGCCCTGAACCTGGCCCGCCGGGTAGTCGACCTTCGTTCGCTTCATCCCGGGGAACCAGTGCTCACCGGTCATCCGGATGTACTCGTCGTAGGGGATCCCGAGAACGTGCGCGCCGCCCAAGGCGAAAGCGGTCCCGGGGTTCGACGGCGTCGGTGCGGCCGGGCCGCCGGGCGGAGGCACGGGCGGCGGGGCGTCATCGGCCCACGCGTTCCCGACGACGCCGAAGGATCCGGTGACGCTTGTGGTCATCAGCAAAGCAAGTCCTGCAAGGAGTTTCTTCATCTCCACTCCCGATCACCCCGGTTCGTTTCGTAGTTTCACACACATCACGCGTGCGCGCTCACCCGTGCTCACGTGCGCGGGACCCAAACTGCTCCTCACGTGCGCAACCTCCCGTCCGCGGCGCGCGAGGGCCACCAGTTCGCCTTACCGATAAGGGCCGCGATGGCCGGCACCGTGATGGTGCGCACCACAAACGTGTCCAGCAGGATGCCGATCCCGATCATGAAACCGCCTTGCACCACTATGCCGATGGAAGAGAACATCAGGCCGGCCACCGAGGCGGCGAAGATCAGACCCGCGGCGGTGATCACGCCTCCCGTCGAACTCAGGGTGCGGATGACACCGAAGCGCGTGCTGTGCGGGGACTCGTCGCGCAGACGCGACACCAACAGCATGTTGTAGTCGGCACCCACCGCGATGAGCACCACGAACGCGAGTGGGGGCACGCTCCAATGCAATTGCTCGCCGAGCAGGTTCTGGAACACCAGGACACTGATACCCAACGCCGCGAAGTATGAGACCAACACCGACCCGACGAGGTAGAGAGGTGCCAGAATCGAACGCAACAGCAACATCAGGATCGCCAGGACCACGACGAGGGTCGCGATCATGATGAACTTGATGTCCTGCTGGTAGTAGTCACGCGTATCGCGAAGTGCGGCCGGGAAGCCGCCCATCGAGATCTCGGCGTCAGCAAGCGTGGTGTTCGGCTGGGCACCCCGGGCGACATCCTGGATCTGGTTGACCTGATCCATCGCCTCGGAGCTGAACGGGTTGAGCTCGGTCTGGACCAGATACCGCACCGAGCGGCCGTCCGGCGAAACGTATGCCGCCGAGGCCTTCTTGAACTCGGGCATGTTCAGCACCTCGGGCGGGATGTTGAACCCCGCCTGTGCCGGATCGGTCGCTTCATTGCGCATCGTCAACAGAAATGACGAGGCCTGGTCCAATCCGGAGGAGATGACCTTGATCTGCTTGACGAGTTCGTCCACGCCGCCGGCGACCTCCCGGCTTCCGCCGGCCAGGCGGTTGGCACCTTGCTGCAGATCCTTCAGGCCCGACTGCGGACCACCGGGCTTGTTGAGCCCCATGGCTTTGACGGCCTTGTTGACGCTGGCCAGTGCCGCGTTCAGCTTGGTCACCGTGGAGTTGACGGTCTGCTTGTCGTCTCCCGCGCCGTTCAACTGGTGGGCGAGATCGTTGATCTCGTTGAGGCTGCCGCCGTTGTTCGCGTCGACCAGTCGCTGAAACTGGACCCGGGTTTCCGCGCAGGACGGGTTGGTGTCACAGACCGCGTTGTTCTGTAGCGCCGCCAGGACAGGTTCGATCCAGCCGAAGATGTTCTTGACCGCCGACAGGTTGTATCCCATCGCGTTGGACAGCGCATTGATGCTCTGCACGAGCTTGGCCGCGGTTTCGACGTCCTTCACCAGTTTGTCGCCACCGTATTCGGTGCGCACCGACGAGAAGGTGTCGACCACACTCTGCAGGCTGGGCGCGATCTGGTTGATCTGAGCTCGCACCTGCGCGAGGCTGCCGGCCAGCGTGTTGGCCCCGGCCGCCAGTCGATTGAGGTCACTTGAGCGCTGGTCGATCTGCTGGGAACCGTCGGCCAGCCGGGTACCGACGATGCCGGCCTGGAACGTGGCCCGGAACTCGGCAGGCACCTCGCCCAGGGGCCGGGAGATGCCGCTGACCAGGCCCACGTCGGGCAGCTGGGCTACGCGCGAAGCCATCTGCTCGAGGTCCGCCATGCCTTTGGGTGTGCGCAGGTCGTGCGGAGACTGGATCAGGATGTACTCGGGAATCGACTGACTGATCGGGAAGTGACGTTCGACCGCGGCGTAGCCGACCGAACTCGGTGCCGACGCGTCCACGACCTTGCGATCGTCATAGTTGTATTGGGCGAAGATCGCGGCACCGGCCAGCAAGGCCAGCACCACAAGACTGGCGACGAGGTGCGGCACCGGTCTGCGCACGATGCGGATTCCCGACCGCCGCCAGAACCGGGAGGTCAGTTCGCGCCGCGGCTTCACCCATCCGCGTGGCCCGACCAGCGTCAGGATGGCCGGCAGCAACGTCAGCCCGGCCAGGTAGGCGACGGCGATACCGATCGCTGCGGCCACTCCGACCGTTCTGAACACACCCATCTTGGTGAAGCTCAACAGCAGGAAGGTGACCCCCACCGTCGCGGCCGACGCCGTGATCACTTTCCCGATCGACAGCATCGCCGCGCGAACCGCCTGGTCGAAGCCATCCCCCGACCGCAGATAGTCGTGATAGCGGCTGATCAGGAACACCGCATAGTCCGTGCCCGCACCGGCCATGATCGCGCTCAAGAACACGACGGATTGATTCGAGACGCCGGCACCGGTCAACGCGGAGAACCCCGCCACCAGTGCCTGCGCGATGAGCAGGGACGAGCCGATGGTCACCAGCGGCAACAGCATGGTGACCGGACTTCGGTAGACCACCAACAACACGGCCAGCACCAGGACCGCGATGGCGATCTCGATCGGCAGCCGATCGTTCTCCCCCGCGACGGTGAGGTCGGCGGCGGTGGCCGCGGGCCCGGTGAGGTGCACCTGCAGCGGGCTACCGGCCGTACTGAGCTTGACGATCTCGGAAACCCGGTTGAAGGAGTCGATGGCCCGCGGTGTGCCCAACTCGCCGGCCAGCCCCACCGGGAGGACCCAGGTGGTCTTGTCCTTGCTGGTCAGAAACTGCCGCAGTTGTGGGGTGGCGACGAAGTCCTGCACGCTCTCGACGTCCGCGACGTCGTCGCGCAGCGCATCCACCAGCTTGCGGTAGGTCGCCTCGTCAGAGCGGTCGAGCCCGTTCTCGTTGATCAGGGCCACCAACAGCAGGTCGTTGTTCCCCGATTCGTGGAACGCCTCGGTCATCTTTTCCGCGGTGACACTCGACGGTGCATCGCTGGGCAGGATGGCGAGCGGATGCTTCTGGGCCATGTCGCTCAGCGACGGACATGCCAGCGGCAGAGCCACCAGCAGTGCCGCCCAGACCCCGATCACCGCCCAGGGCCACCGCACCACGAAATCGGCTAGCCGTCGCATCTCGTCCTCACCCTCGCGCCCAAGTTGCGCATCGCATCGATTTGCTCGCCGCTACGCGACGCGCCCCCAGTGCCCGCTGTCAGCAACCCGCGAAGCCACCGACCTCATTGCGTCCATGTACCGCGTGACCGATTTCTTGGCGACCGCATTGTCCGGATGCATGATCGCCATCACCGTGCCCTCGCCGTACCTGAAGATGTAGATCGTCAATTGGTACGAGAACCGATTGTCCGGGTACATCCCGATGTTGTTCGCGAGGCCCAGATCGCCTGCCGCGAGGATAGCGTTGAGCGGTGCTGCACCGCCGTGCAGGAAATTGGAAACCGGGAAGTTCGGCTGCGGCCAGTTCAACCACGGCGCCAACTCCAACACGCGGTAGTACGGCACCCTCGCCATGTCCAGACCCGAATCGAATGACGCCTGAGCCGCGCCGGCGGCGTCGCTGAAAGAGGTCGCCGCGACGGGCACGACAATCGGGATCAGGCCGGTAAACCACCCTTGCGTCATGAAATTGTCGCCCGCCGTACGCGAATCTCTCGGCGTGAGACCGTAATAGGTGAGTGCACCGGTGAACTCATGCTCGACCAGACCAAGGCAGGCAAACAATCCGCCGACGAAACGGGCTCCCGCGGCCGCACATGCCGCATCGAAGCGCTCCGTCTGCGGTGTGTCCATCAAAACCTGAGAACTCCAGGCACTGCTCAATGACTTGTCCGGATTACCAAGCGGCAGTGGGAATTCCGGGAAACCATCACGATTGTTCTCGGCGAACTCGATCCATGCGCGCACACCTGCCGAATCCAGCGTCAGGGCCGACGTGTACTCGCGTTCGCGGACACAGAAATCGTCGAAGCTTCCCGCTTCCGGCAGCTCGAGTGCCTGGCCGCTTCCGCTCATCGCCGAATACATGCCATTGGCTTCCATCATCGTCGTGCCGATCAAGGTGGCGTCGCCGTGCACGTGATCCATGGCGGCAAAGAACGTGAAATGATTCTCGTTCTGAATAATGCCGAAAGTGAAGCAGCCCCACTCCAGTGGATTCGGTATCCCCACGACGTGATCGCGTATTTCGTCGACGGTCATGTGGCCCTGATCGACCGGCATGAACTCGATTTCCGCCGGATCTTCGATTGCATGTCTAACAAATTTGCCGTCGTCGGTCTGTTTGAACCAACTGCGGAACGTGTCGTGCCTGCGCAGGTAGGAGTTGACCGCATGGTCCATCGCTGCGATATCACACCGTCCAGGCACTTCACAACTGGCGATGATCTGGCGCGAGAAGTTAAGTCCCGCAGAGGTTCTGTCACAGTAATTCTTAAGATGTTGGCTCTGCATGTAGCTAACCGGAACCTCGCTCAGTGGAGCGCGGTTCGCAGTTTCCTGAGCCGCTGCCGTCGGATGCCAGGAAGCTGTCTCTTATACACGTCTCCGAGCCCACGAGACATGCGGAAAAAAAAAAACGACTTGACAGAGAAGAAAGCAACCAAGTCTAGACTTAGGTATCTCGAAGTTCATCTTCTAGAGAAGTACATAAAAA
>NZ_VCMY01000027.1:0-80020 GCF_005924235.1 Mycobacterium sp. DBP42 | reverse complement strand
TCGTCTCCGGCTTCCTTCCCACCCCACCTCACAGTGACGCAGTTGCCATCGACTCGGAGTTAAACCACCTTCACCTCCAGAGGACTCACACCTCCAAGCGAATGCCCATGCTGGGCGTACACGACGACGGCCCGGACCACGTGGTCCGGGCCGTGCGTCTGTGCGGAGTCAGGGAATCGTCAGAACCTGGCCCGGGTGAATCAGGTCAGGGTTGGCGACGCCGCTGGCATCGGCGATCTGCTGGTACTTGTTGCCGTCACCGTAGAACCGCTCGGCGATCGCCCACAGGGTGTCGCCCGAGACCACGGTGTAGGTGCGCGGCTCGGGTGCCGGCGGAGGTGGCGGCGGCGCGGCCGGCTCGGGTGCGGCGGCCGGTGCGGGCTCTTCGACCGCGGCCGGTGCCACCTCGGGCTCGGGCGCTGCGGCCTCGGGTGCCGGTGGCGGCGGCTCGGAGGTCTCGGTCTTGGAAGACCAGGCCGGCCCGTCGGCGGCGTACAGCACCAGGTTGCGGTCATCCTGGAGAACGAGCTTGACGTCCTTCTTGCCCTTGGTGTCGGTGTGCCACACGGGCTTCTCGGACGTGTACAGCACGAAGTTACCGTCGGTCTGCACCTCCGCCCGCACAACGTCCTGGCCGTTTGTGGAAGTCGACCAGACCGCTTCGTCGCGTGCGTACAACACGAGGTTGCCATCATCCTGCAACGTCAGCGTGTATGCGCCGTTGTTGGAGGTGAGCGACCCCCCCTTCTCCAGCTTCTGCCCTTCGGTCAGTGTGTCTCCCACGCATTGCCCCTTTCTGGACCCTGATCCGGGTGGTACACCCCGGTTCAGTCGACCTTACTGATTCGAGGTTTGCTTTGGTGCCATTCGGCTCGGCCCGAATTCAAACGTCACACAAACACTGGGGAACACCAGGTGTCTCCGCCGGCGGAGTGCCCAAATCACGTACCGCGTCAATTCCGGTGTCGGCCAATGGTTGTGGCAGCGCCGAGGCTATCCCACCGACTGTGATTCCGGAACGCCGACGGGCTGCCAGCCCGGCGGGCCGAATATGTAGCCCACCCGATCCCGCACGCGGGGGGCCCGCCGGACGTCGCGGGCGATCGCCACATATTCGTGGGTCTGCAGCTTCCAGATGTTGAACGTCTCCACCGGCTTGGTCAGCCCGTAGTGCGGCCGGAACACCTCCGGCTGGAAGGTGCCGAACATCCGGTCCCAGACGATGAGGATGCCGCCGTAGTTGCGGTCCAGGTACAGCTGGTCTCGGCCGTGGTGCACGCGATGATGCGACGGGGTGTTGAAGATGAATTCGATTGGCCGCCATAGCTTTCCGACACGCTCGGTGTGCACCCAGAACTGGTAGACCAGATTCACCGAGAAGCTTACGAACACCAGCCACGGGGGGATGCCGAGCAGCGGCAGCGGAATCCAGGCCAGGATCTCGCCGCTGTTGTTCCACTTCTGCCGCAGGGCCGTGGCGAAGTTGTAGTACTCACTCGAGTGATGGGCCTGATGCGTCGCCCAGATCAGCCGCACCCGGTGTGCCATTCGGTGATAGGCGTAGAACAGCAGGTCCACCCCGACAATCGCGATCACCCACGTGTACCACCGGTTTCCGGGCAGGTGCCAGGGCGCCAGGTAGGCATAGATGGCCGCATAACCCAACAGCGCCAGCAATTTCCATCCAGCGGTTGTCAGGATCGACACCAACCCCATCGAGATGCTCGCCCACGCGTCGCGGGCGTTGAACGCACCGGCAGGCGCCCGCTCGGATTCGAGGTGCTCCAGGCGGCGAGCTGCCACCCATTCCACCGTCAGCAACACCAGGAAGAACGGGATGGCGAAGAACACCGGGTCCCGCATCGGCGGCGGCAGGAAGTCCAGAACGGACCTGATCATGTCCATGTCGGTGCCCTTGTCTCAGCGGATCCGGCTCACCGGAAATTGAGGATCTGGCTTCCCCAGGCCGCGTGCAGATCGCGGTCCAGGTCGGCGACGGTCTTGTCCTGCTTGTCGATCACCAGCGTGGCCCGGTCCTCGCGGCGGTAGGGCCGCCACACCGGTTCCCCGGGGGCACCCGACGGTTGCCCGGTGGCGGCGAAGTTGACCCAGCGGCGGCGCACCCGCTGCGACACCGCACGTCCGTGCTTGAGCCCACCCAGCTTGAACGTCGGATCTTTCGGACCGGCAACGAGATTGCCCCAGACATAGGGCAATTCGGTGGCATGGGCGGCGCCGAGGCGCAGCAGCCGCAGCATGGGGGTGGTGAAGTCGAAGCGGTACAGGTGCACCGGGGCGACCGCACTGTGGCCCTCGGCGAACCACAGTGTCGGCATGCGGAAACCGATGTCGCGGGCCATGCCCAATCCGATTGCCTTCGGGCGTAATCCCGCATAGGCGGAGGTGATCTGCGCTTCGGTCGGCAGTTGCAGGCCGGGCTGTTCGGCCGCGATCGCGGCGAACATCGATCGCAGTGCTCCGGGCGTGATCGGCACGAGCGGCGACTTCATCCACCGGAACACCGTGGCTTCGTGTTCGTTGGTCCCGATGATCAGCGGAACCGGGTGGGTGCGGCCCTCCCTCGCCGCGGCCACCGGATAGTCCCCAACCACGTCTCCGTCGACGATGGGCGCGAAAGCCAGCACGCCCGGTGACTGGCTCGGTACCGCGTCGTACACCTCTTTGGCCGCGGCCAGGAGTGCGGGTACCGGCACGCCGGACAACCGTGCGACGTCATCCTCGATCCCCAAGCTCTCCAGGAACTGGGCGGCCACCGCACGGGAGCGCTCCGCGTCGTAGACCGACGTCGCGGGCGAGCTCTGCGCTATCGCCGCGCTGAACAAACCTTCGGCGGCCGGGCTGGCCAGCAGCGTGGTGACGATGCCGCCTCCGGCCGATTCTCCGAACAGTGTCACCCGCTGTGGGTCGCCGCCGAATGCGGCGATGTTGTCGCGCACCCACTGCAGCGCGAACAGCACATCGCGCAGGCCCAAGTTGGTGTCGAAACGCAGCCCCTTGGCGCCGGGCCGCCCGTTGAAGTGGGACAGGTCGAGGAAACCGAACGGGCCCAGCCGGTAGTTGATCGTGACCACCACCGCATCACCCTCGACGGCCAGGACCGAACCGTTGTACAGCGGCTGGCTTCCCGAACCCAGGACATAGGCGCCACCGTGAACCCAGACCATGACCGGTTTGCCGTCGCCGGCCTCGGTTCGGCTCGGCGCCCAGACGTTGAGCACCAGACTGTCTTCGCCCTGGCGGGCACCGAGATCGAGCGGGATCCTCGGATCGGTGAGCTGTGGACACACCGGTCCGGGTGCGGTGGCGTCGGTGATCTCCTGCCGGTGCGCGGGTGGCTGCGGTGACCGCCAGCGCAGTTCACCGGCCGGTGCGGCGGCGTAGCGAATGCCCAGCCACTGTTTGACGGTTCCGTCGTCGGTCCCACGGACCGGGCCGTACCCGGTCTCGACGACCGGCCCGCCCCTGGTCTGGGCTCGTGTCGGATCGGTCATGCGGACTCCTCGGCAAAGCTTGGCGAACTCCCCCACGGTACTCATCGCGGCCGGCCGCTCGGATAAGTTGGTCCGGTGCGAACCTGGGCGTTGTTGGCTGCGGCCGTCGCCACCGAAGTCAGCGCCACCCTGTCGCTGCGCGCGTCCCAGGACCATTCGGCATGGCTGGTGCTGGTGGTGTCCGGCTATCTGGCCGCATTTGTGTTGCTGACCCTCGTGCTGCGGGCCGGCATGCCCGTCGGGGTCGCCTACGGCATTTGGGGCGCGCTGGGCACCGCGGCGACGGCCGTGCTGGCCGCGGTGCTGTTCGGCGACCCGTTCACCTGGCCGATCGTGGCCGGCATCGGTTTGATCATCGCGGGTGTGCTGCTGGTTGAGCTGGGGTCGCATCCGCGTCGGGCCGAATCATGATGTGGCTGGCACTGATCGGGGCGATCCTGGTCGAGGTGTTCGCCACGCTCGCGCTGCGGGCCTCCGACGGGTTCCGCCGCAAGGTCTGGATCGCGCCGGTGATCGGCGGGTATGTGATGTCGTTCTATCTGCTGTGGTTGGCCCTGTCGTGGGGTGTGCCGGTGGGCATCGCCTACGGAATCTGGACCGCGTGCGGGGTCGCGCTGGTCGCCATCATCGCCAGGTTCCTGTTCCGGGAGCCCCTGACCCCGGTGATGCTGCTCGGCATCGTGCTGATCGTGTCAGGAGTGTTCACGATCGAGCTCGCCGGTGTCGTCCCGGCGCACTGAACCCGACGCCGGCTTTCGCGGCAGCACCCCGGCCAGCAGGGCCGCCACCACTCCGGCTACCGGCACTGTCAGCAGGCCTGCCCGCAACCCGGCGGCGTCGGCGATGAGGCCGACCAGCAGCGGAGCTCCGAAGAACCCGACCCGCATGAGCCAGGTGACCACGGTCAGCCCCGTACCAGGCCGCAGGCCGGGCAGCTGGTCGGCGCCGTGCATGGCGGCAGGCACCAGGGTGGCCACGCCCAAACCCGCGAGCGCAAAGCCGGCGATGGTGCCTGGGATGGTCGGCAACGCCAGTGCGGCTCCCATGCCCGCGGCGGCGATGATGCCGCCCGCGCGGGCCACGGCGGCCTGGCCGAACCGGTCGACCAGTCGGTCGCCGGTCAACCGGCCGATGAACATGAACGCCACCAGTGCGATGTATCCGAAGACGGCCGGCGCCGGTGGCGCATCTAGCCAGTCGCGCAGATAAAGCGTGGCCCATGAGCTTCCGGAGTCTTCGACGGTGGCGCCGGCAATGGCGATCAGCACCATCGCGAGCAGCATCAGGTACACCTTGGCGCCGGCCTTGGTGCCCGGCGCGGCTTGTGTTGCCGGGTGGTTGTCGTGATCGGGGCCGGGCAGCAGGTAGCGGTAGGCGGCCAGGGCCACCGCACTCGACAACACGCCCACCACCGCGAGTTGGAGTCCCCGCGGAATCCCCAGCGCGATCGCTGCGGCACCGGTGAGTCCGCCGAGGATCGCCCCCGCCGCCCACACGGCGTGCAGCGAGTTGATGATCGAGCGTCCGTGTTCGCGTTGCAACCGCAGCCCGTGTGCGTTCTGGGCGACATCGACCACCGAATCGCACGCCCCGGCCAGGAACAAGGCCGCGGCGAACGTGAGCGGCGTGTCCGCGACACCGGCGGTGGTGATCAAGGCGGCGAGGGCGACCGTGCCGATCACGGCGACCCGTGCGCTGCGGAACCTCCGGATCAGCATCGCCGCGGTCAGTCCCGCAACCAGTGCCCCGCCGGAGAACGCGGCGACGGCCGCGCCGTACACCGCGTTGCTCAGGTGCAGGTCGGTTTTGATCTCGGGATAGCGCGGCAGCAGGTTGGCGAAGATGGCCCCGTTGGTCAAGAACAACGCTGCCACCGCGATGCGGGCCCTGCGCAAGGCGGCGGTGTCGCGGTGATCTGTTACCGACCTGGATGCCACTGAGGCGACACTACTGCGGCACGATCGCGTTCCGGGCACCAAGATTGGTCTCATGACCTCTTCGTCATCGGCCCTGCTGGAGTTGGCCAACCGCTACGGCGTGGCCGCCGAGTTCGACGACTGGACCGGCCGTCGCACCGCTGTCGCGGAATCCACGCTCGTGGCGGTGCTCGAAGCTCTCGGCGTGCCGGCGGGCACCGAGCAGGAGCGGGCCGACGCGCTCGCCGACCACGACCGGCAGTACTGGCAGCGCTCCCTGCCGCCCATCGTGGTGGGCCGGGCGACGGTGGCGTCGAGTTTCTGGGTGCATGTCACCCACGGGGATCCGGTCGAACTCACGTTGCATCTAGAGGACGGCACCGAACGCAGCGGCCTGCGACAACTGCAGAACCTCCGGCCCCCGTTCGATCTCGGCGGCCGGTTGATCGGTGAGGCGACGTTCGAGCTACCGGCAGACCTACCGCTGGGTTATCACCGGCTTCGGTTGCAGGTCGGGGAGTTTCACACGGAGACCCCGGTGGTGATCTCCCCTGCCACCGTCGGGCTGCCCACCCGTCTGGGCGAGCGGCGCACCTGGGGCCTGGCCACCCAGCTCTACAGCGTGCGGTCGAAAAACTCTTGGGGCACAGGTGATCTGACTGACCTGACCGATCTGGCGGTGTGGTCGGCCGCCGAGCACGGCGCAGGCTTCATCCTGGTCAATCCGTTGCATGCGGCGGCCCCCGCCGCGCCGATGGAACCCTCGCCGTATCTGCCCACCTCGCGACGCTTCGTCAATCCGCTGTATCTGCGGGTGGAAGCCATCCCGGAGTTCGCCTCGGTGCGTCACCGCAGCCGCATCCGGGCGTTGCGCGCCGCGCTCAACGAACACGCCGACCGCGCCCCGACCATCGACCGCGATGCGGCCTGGCGGGCCAAACGCACCGCCTTGGAACAGGTGTACCGGGTGGAACGCTCGGCAGGACGCGAGCTGGCGTATGCCGCCTACCGGGCCCGGCAGGGTCGCAGCCTCGACGATTTCGCAACCTGGTGCGCGCTGGCCGAACGGCACGGTGCCGACTGGCACGGATGGCCGCAGGCACTGCGGCATCCGGCCAATCCAGAAGTGGCCGACTTCGCGGCAGCCCATCCGCGGGCCGTCGACTTTCACCGCTGGTTGCAGTGGCTGCTCGACGAGCAGCTGACCGCCACCCAGGCCACCGCGGTTCAGGCCGGGATGGAGCTGGGCGTGATGAGCGACCTGGCGGTCGGTGTGGACCCCGACGGTGCCGATGCCTGGGCGTTGCAGGACGTGCTGGCGCTCGGGGTGACCGCGGGCGCACCGCCGGATGAGTTCAACCAACTCGGTCAGGACTGGTCCCAGCCGCCGTGGCGGCCCGACCGCCTCGTCGAGCAGGCTTATGAACCGTTTCGCGCCGTGGTCAACATGGCGCTGCGCCATTCGGGCGGGGTACGCATCGACCACATCATCGGGATGTTCCGGTTGTGGTGGATTCCGAAGGGCGCGGCGCCCACCGACGGCACCTATGTGCGCTACGACCACGACGCGATGATCGGCATCATCGCGCTCGAGGCGCACCGGGCCGGGGCCCTCGTCGTCGGCGAGGATCTCGGCACGGTCGAGCCGTGGGTCCGTGACTACCTGCGCGAGCGGGGCCTGTTCGGCACCTCGATCCTGTGGTTCGAGTCGGACGAGTCCGGCGGGCCACTGGCCGCCGAACGGTGGCGCGAGTACTGCCTTTCCTCGGTGACCACGCACGATCTGCCGCCGACACCCGGGTATCTGGCCGGTGAGCACGTCCGGTTGCGGGAGGAACTGGGGTTGCTCACCCGGCCCGTCGAGCAAGAACTGGCCGCGGATCGCAGCGCCCAGGCAGCCTGGCTCGACGAGCTGCGCCGGGTCGGTCTGCTCGGGCCCGATCCGGATACCGATCAGGTGGTGGCGGCGCTGTACCGCTATCTGGGCCGCACCCCGTCGAAACTGCTGGCGCTGTCGCTGGCCGACGCGGTCGGAGACCTGCGCACCCAAAATCAGCCCGGCACCACCGACGAATACCCGAACTGGCGTATGCCGCTGACGGGTCCGCAGGGTCGGCGCCTGCTGCTCGAGGATGTGTTCGTCGATCCGCGAGCGGATGCGTTGTGCGACCTGATGGCCTCGATCACCGCCCATCCCGGCCAGGCGCGGATGTAACGCACCGGGTGTCTTCTCCGGTTTCACATTCGTCACTGCTGCGATATGTTCGCAACCGCACCCGACTGACGGAGTTCACGTGAAGAAGCTTGTTGCGCTCGGCGGCGGACTGCTCGCCGCCGGTTCGATCGCAGTGTTGGCCGCAGGCACCGCCACCTCGCAGCCGACCTCGGCATCGGTCAACGTGGTCGGCGAGCCTTATATGAAGGCCTTGGCGATCCTGAAGAGCCAGGGCATCAAGGCCACCTTCGGCGGCTCCTTCGGCAGCTCCCTGCCGCAGGCCGAGTGCCTGGTGGACTCTCAGAAGGTCAACTCCAGCGGCAAGATGATCCTGATGCTGGATTGCAGCGAGGCCGCCGCCGAGCAGAGCGCCGATTCGGCCGTCCCGGGCGGCCCCAGGGTCGGCAGCAACGGGGTGACCACGGTGACACCGACGCCGGTGGTCCCGATCGCCGGGGCACCTGGCGCGGGCACGCCGCCGCCGGCCTGACCCGGTACCGCCGTTCCCACCTAATTTCGTACACTACTGAGAGTCCACTCATCCCAGGGAGGCTCTCGATGTTGCGTCCATTGCGGTTCGACCATGAGATCGACCCGGGCCCGGTACAGATCCAGGCCCGCAAGGTGCATTTCGATCTCGACGACATCCCGTTGCACTGGATTCCCGGCCATCCCGTCGCCTCATCGATGGTGAACCTGTTCAATGTGGTCCTGCCCGTGGCCGAGCACTGGTTCGTCGCGACGTTCAACGAAGCACTGCCCTATGTGCGCGATCCCAAACTCGCCGACGACATGCGCGGGTTCATCGGCCAGGAAGCCACCCACGCCGAGACACACGACCAGGTGCTCGACGAGTTCCTGACCAGCCACGGGGTGGATTACCAGCCGGTGATGTCTCTGGTCGAGCACGTGTTCACCAAGACGCTGGCCCCGTCGGACTCCCCCGACCCGCGCCGCAGGCTGGCCAACCTGTGCGACCGACTCTGGCTCATCGCCGCGATCGAGCACTACACGGCGGTGCTGGGCGACTTCGTGCTGAACTGCACCTGGGAGGATCACGACGCCGATCCGACGATGACCGATCTGTTCCGCTGGCACGGCGCCGAGGAGGTCGAGCACCGCAGCGTCGCCCACGACGTCGCGGTCTACTTCCAGGACAGCTATTTCAGCCGGGTGCGGGCGATGTCGATCGCCGCGACGGCGGTGTACCTGTTCTTCCAGCGCGGCTGCTGGGCGATGGTCAAGAGCGACCCGACCCTCGACATCGGCTGGTGGCAGATGAACAAGTTGCGCATGCGTGATTCCAAGCTCGGGCTGTTGCCGAAGTTCTCCCGGATGTTCGGCTCCAACACCCTGGCCTACTGCCGGCCCGGCTTCTCCCCGGAGGAGATGGGGTCGACGGCGCAGGCGGTCGCATACTTGGCGAGCTCGCCCGCGGCGCGGGCCGCTCACCTGTGACGGGCGCCGACATGCCGACGCGGTCACTGATATCCCGCTACCGCCGGCTACCACCGAGCATGTCGGGCCGTTTCCGGCATGATCCGATGCTCGGCGCCGCCGGCGCCGCCATCGCCACCATTTGGTCGGTGGGCAGGATGGTCCGACGGCCCAGTCCGCCACCGGAGCTGGACCGCACGATCACGCTGAGGGTGACGGGCCGGGAGGTGGTGGCCCACGATCAGGATGTGATCGCGCTGACCCTGGCCGCTGCGGACGGCAGCGAGCTTCCGCAGTGGTATCCGGGTGCGCACATCGACCTGCACCTGGCCAGCGGCCGGGTGCGCCAGTACTCGCTGTGCGGGGACCCTGCGGTGACCGACAGTTACCGAATTGCCGTGCGGCGCATACCCGATGGTGGTGGCGGTTCGGTCGAGGTGCACGACAGCCTGCGGGTCGGCAGCGAGGTGAGTACGCACGGCCCGCGAAATGCATTCGCCCTCACCGTTCCCGGTTACGGATCACCCGCCCAACGTTTCCGATTTGTCGCCGGCGGCATCGGCATCACCCCGATCCTGCCGATGCTCGGGCTGGCCGAGCGGCTGGGTGTCGACTGGTCGATGGTTTACGCCGGGCGCAGCCGAGACAGCTTGCCCTTCCTCGATGAGCTGGCCCGGTTCGGCGACCGGATCGAGATCCGCACCGACGATGTCCAGGGCTTGCCCAGCGCCGACGATCTTCTGGGGGACTGCGCCGACGGCACTACGGTGTACGCGTGCGGACCGGCCCCGATGCTGACCGGCATCCGGACCGCGCTCACCGGTCGCGACGATGTGGAGCTGCACTTCGAAAGGTTCGCGGCACCACCGGTTGTCGACGGCGCCGAGTTCTCGGTGACCATCGCCTCCACTGGTGCCGACATCACCGTCGCAGCCGACGAGACCCTGCTGGCCGCACTGGGCCGGGCCGGCGTCAGTGCCCCGTACTCCTGCCAGCAAGGTTTCTGTGGCACATGCCGAATCCGGGTCACCGACGGGATTGCGCAGCACCGCGATACGTTGCTGACCGACCCCGAACGCGACGCGGGCTATCTGCTCACCTGCGTGTCACGGGCCGAGGCCGGCGAACGGCTGACCTTGGACCTCTGAGGCGGCGGCGAGCTTCCTACCCGCCCTCCGCTCGGCCTTCGCCGTAGCCGGCCAGCCCGGGGGCGGCCATCAACTGGTCCAGCAGCGGGCGCTGCCCGCTCAGCAGCTTGGCGCGCGCCGTGGCCACCGAAACCCAAGCAACACGGTCTATTTCGGGAAACTCGACGAACCGGCCCGACCCCTTGGGCAGTTCCACGGTGAACGTGTTGCTGACGGTTGCCGCGGTGTCGAAATCGGCACGCACCGCAAACGCGGTCACCACCTTGCCGCCCGCCTGGCGCACCGGGGCGAGGTCGATGCGCGGACCGGCCGGCGGCGGGGACCCGAGTTCCTCGGTGAACTCACGTTGAGCCGCCACCCACGGATCTTCCCCGTCGACGTACTCCCCCTTGGGCACCGACCACGCGCCGGCGTCCTTGCGGGCCCAGAACGGTCCGCCCGGATGGGCGATCAAGACCTCTACGTCCGTCCCGACGAAGCGGTACAGCAGGACACCGGCGCTCAGCTTTGCCACGAGTTGCACGCTACGCGGTGGCGCCGGTTCCCGAATGTGACGCACGACTCGTCAAAGGTTTTCGGTCAGCCGGAATTTTAATTGTGAACTCCCGGTTAATCGTTAGGTAACACTTAAACGCACTGGCAACGGCACCCCCTCACCCACGCGCTGCAGGGGGACCGTATGCGACACAACAGAACAAGAAAGAAGGCACCAAAGATGATGAGGCTGGGATTTGCCGGCGCATTGGCAGGCGCAGCCGTGGCGACGGTCATCGGTCTGGCCGCACCCGCTCAAGCCGCACCCACCGGACCGGGCAATGCCCAACAGACGATCAGCAACCTGCAGGCCCAGGGCTACAAGGTCGTCGTCAACCACATCGGCTCTACTCCGTTGGACAAGGCATCGGTGGTAGCGGTGCGGCCCGGGCAGACCTACAGCCGGACAGATTCCGGTAACCCCGGCGACAACCGTCAGACCAACGTTGTCAACAGAACGGTTTACGTGGACGTGAAGTAGACCAGAATTTCGTGAAACCTCAAGGAGGGGCGCTTTTTTCGGGCGCCCCTCCGTTGTGTCCGGGTGCGGAGTCCGATCCGGTGCGCGCTAGAGTCGCCAACGTGCGACGTTTCACCAGGTATGTCGCCCTCGGTGACAGCCAGACCGAAGGACTGTGGGATGGCGACGACACCGTGGGCCTGTTGGGGTTCGCCGATCGGCTCGCGGCGCGCCTCGACGGGCTCTACCCCGGGTTGGGCTACGCCAATCTGGCCATCCGTGGCCACCGCATCGGTGACGTGCTGCACACCCAACTGCCCACCGCGTTGAACATGCGACCCGATCTGGTGACCGTGTGCATCGGAATGAACGACGTGACCCGGCCCGGACGCTCGTTCGCCCGGGCACTGGTTGATCTCGAGTTCATCTACCGCACCGTCGCGGAATCCGGCGCCACCGTCGTCACCACGACGTTCCCGGACATAACGCAGATCCTCCCGGTGGGCAGGCTGCTCGGGAAGCGGGTGATCCAGATCAACGACGCCATCATCGGTGCGTCCGAGCGGTACGGCTTTCACCTCGTCGACCTGTACACGGCGCCTTCGATGCGCGAGCCCGAGACCTGGAGTCCCGATCGGGTGCACGGGTCAGCCAAGGGGCACGCCCTGTTCGCCGCGGCGGCCGCCGAGGCGCTGGGATTGCCTGGCAGCAACCATGACTGGGCGCTGGCCACCGGACAAGACCAGACCCAGTCGTTTCGGTCCCGGGCCTATTCGCAGGTGCTGTGGACGCAGAACATGCTCATGCCGTGGCTGTGGCGTCACCTCCGAGGCCAGTCCGGCGGCACCGGCCGGTCGCCGCGGCGGCCCGACTTGATCTACCTCAGTGCCTAGCCGAAGCCGAGGATGATCAGGCAAGCCCGGTCAGACTCCGCCCCAGGCGGAGTCGAGTTCTTTGGCAACGTCGATCACTTTGGCCTGCTCGGAGGCCGGGCTGTCGATCTCGCCTGCCACGTGCGCGGCGATGAACCGTTTGATCTCGGCGTCGACGCCGGCCAAGATCCGTAGCACTTCGGCACGCAGCGACTTCGAGGTGACATGGATCGAGATGTCAGACGGCCGTGGCTTCTTCACATCGAGGATCAGCAACAGCGGCTCGGCGGCCAATGCCGAGGCGCGCAACGCGATCTCACCGAACACCATGAATTTGGGCCGGTCGATACGTAGGTCGATCACCATGTCGATCTCCAGCGGGATCCGGATGGAGAAGTCGATGGTTTCGCCGACGATCCGGCTGACCCGCGGCTTCTGGATCTTGACCCGCGCGGTGACCTTGGCGATCTTGCCCGGCCCCTGGGCGATCGGGCCCATCTCGAATGCGTCGCCGGCAATCGCGCCGATGGCGTCGCCGACCCGTTCCTCGGATACGGCCACCTCGAAGAACCGGCGTCCGAATTCCTCGTAGGTGATGTAAGCGTGATCAGCCATGATCCTTCTACGGTCTCACGACGGTGCGCCGGGATGGTGCAGCCGGGCCGGTATCGACACTCATGCCGCGTTCACGTCGCGTCAGCGAAGTACCGCAACCGGGTGACCGCACGCGCCCCGCGGCCGACATCGGCGATCAGCACGGCCCGGCGTCCGTCGCGGTCCAGGCCGGCGGCCAGACTCGAACCGGAGGCGATCAGCTTGCGCCAAGAGGCACCCGTGGTGCGTTCCACCAATCCAGAGGTGCTCAGCGGTGCGTCATCACCGAAGCAGATGACGGTGTCCGCACCGATCCGCCGTTGCACCGCCACCGCGTCGCCGGCGCACAGATCGTCGAGCAGTCCGGTGAGCAGGCGCTTGCCGGCACGGCCGGCTCCGCCCATGCCCTTGGCGAAGCCGAGCGTGCCCGCGGGCCCCTGGTTGCGCAGCAACGCGGCGGCCAGCCGCAGTCCGACCGGCACCGCGCCGGGACCCGCCTTGGCGAATTGACCGATCATCGCCGGCAGCTCCCAGTACGCCTGCAATTGACCGATCCGCGGTCCGTCGGCACCGGCGGAAACGGCGTAACGAAGGTAGGCGGGGATCCGCATGCTGACCGAAGGGCCCATCGCGACTTCGAGCTCGAGGTCACGGATCACCGTCGACCCGCTGACGATGTCGACATCTCGGTGGAATGTGATGTCACGCGGCGCGATGAAGGTGTCGTAGAACCGCTCGATCTGGGTCGGTCCCCGGTGGGGCCGTGAGCCCACCGGGTCCTCGACCTGTCCGCCGGCAGCGAACAGCCCCACCCATCCCTGCCGGTCATGCGCACCCGCTGCCTGCGGCGACAATTCGACAGTGGCTAATAGCTCGTCCCGTGTGAAGGCCATATGCATCGTTTACCATCCCGCTCGGCCGCGCATGCGCGCACACTGGTGTTGACACGTGGGCTCAGCCCACAACCACCGAGGAGACCGCAATGAGTGGCAGTGGACCGTTCGGGTTCGACCCCGAGGACTTCGACCGCGTCGCGCGCGAGGCCGGCGAGGGGCTGCGCGATGCCCTCGACGGGTTGGGCAAATTCTTGGGCAACCCTGGCCAGGGTGCCGGCTGGGCCGGACTGCTCGATGAGGTGACCCGGTTCTCGCGGCCCCGGGCAGAACCGGAGACCACCGGCGAGAAGGGTGACGGCGTCTGGGCGATCTACACGGTCGACGACGCCGGCGGTGCCCACATCGAGCAGGTTTTCCCAAACGAACTCGAGGCCCTGCGGGCCAATTCGAGCAACACGGATCCGGGTCGGCGGGTGCGGTTCCTGCCGTACGGCATCGCGGTCAGCGTGCTCGACACCGATACCGGCGAGTAACAACGGCCCGAAATGCTGACTGCCCGCCGCGGTGACCGGCTAGGCTTCTGCCTCAAAGTCAACGAACTGGCCGGTCTGGCACACCAACCACAGGCCGGCAATGCTGAGGGTGGAACATGATTCGCGAACTCTTCGCCACGACGGCGGTCGCCGCGGCGGCACTGGCAACAGCGATCACGATGGCGCCAGGTGCCATGGCCGACGACAACAGCAACATGTATCCCGACAATCCGGGCCGCTACCCCACCGATGTTCCGGGAATGAGCTACGAGGCTTCCAACGGCGCGCCCTGCTTCAGCTGGGAACGCAACGTGTTCGGCCGCGGCCCGGGTGGCACGGCGATGCAGTGCCGGTGGATTCCGAACCAGTGGCCGCCGGTGCACACCGGCTTCTGGACCTACGCCTACCCGCTGCACGGCGTGCAGGAGATCGGCTCGCCGTGCCCGGGTCCGCAGGCGGCGGCGCAGTCCCCTGATGGCCGGCCGATGTTGTGCCTGGGCGCGCAGGGCTGGCAGCCGGGTGTGCTGACGGGCGACGGGTTCTTCCCGGTCTGAGGCGCGGGTCACATCCCGTCGGCCATACAGTCCAGTGACACATGTATGGTCGGGGGGCCCGAATCCGTGCACACCAGGAGTGCCATGAGCGCCGACGTGAAGTTCGATCTGTCCACAGTCTTCTCCACGGTGGCCGACGCCGTGCCCGATCAGACCTTCCTGGTGTGGCGCGATCGCCGGCTCAGCTACGCCGAGTTCGATGCGCGCGTCGACGGCTTCGCCCACTATCTGGTCTCGGCGGGTCTCGGGGTGCACACCGAGCGCGCTGGGCTCGCCGGACACGAATCGGGCCAGGACCACCTCGGCATCTACCTGCGCAACGGCAACGAGTATCTCGAGTCGATGATCGGCAGCTACCGCGCGCGGGTGGCCCCGTTCAACGTCAGCTACCGGTACGTGGAGGAGGAACTCCTCTACCTGCTGAAGGATTCGAACGCCCGCGCGGTGATCTACAACGCCGAGTTCGCGCCCCGGGTGGCCGCGATCCGCGACCAGCTGCCCAACCTGCAGGTGCTCGTCCAGGTCGCCGACGAATCAGGCAACGACCTGCTGCCCGGTGCTGTCGATTACGAGACGATCCTGAAAACCCCTGCGCCACAAGCGGGGATGCCGACCCCCTCCGGCGACGATCTGTACGTCCTCTACACGGGTGGCACCACCGGCATGCCCAAGGGCGTGCTGTGGCGTCAGCACGACATCTTCCTGTCCTCGATGGGGGGCCGTCCGTTCGGCACCGACACCTTCATCGGGTCCTACGAGGAACTCGCCGAGCGGGCCGGCACCGCGGGCGGCGGATTGTCGCTGCTGATGATCCCGCCGTTCATGCACGGCGCAGCGCAGTGGGCCGCCTACAACGCGATCACCATGGGCGGAAAGCTGGTCATCCCCGACGATGTGGTCCGGATGCGTCCCGACAACGTGCTGACCCTGGCCGCGCGCGAACGGGTGCTGAGCATCCCGGTGGTCGGCGATGCGATCGCCCGACCGCTGATCGACGAGATCGAGAAGGGCGACTACGACCTGTCGGGCCTGTTCACCATCACCAACGGAGGCGCGCCACTCTCGCCGACCGTGCGTGAGCGCATCCTGGCCGCGCTGCCGCACCTGATGCTGCTCGATGCGGTGGGCTCCTCGGAGTCGGGTACCCAGATGAGCACCGCCTCCACCGCGGGCACCGATTCCGAGGCCGCCACCTTCAGTCCCCAGTCGGACACCGCCGTGGTCTCCGAGGACATGTCCCGGGTGCTCGGCCCCGGCGAGGGCGGCGGCTGGTTGGCCCGGCGCGATCTCATCCCGCTGGGTTATCTGGGCGACGCGGCCAAGACCGCACGCACCTTCCCCACCATCGACGGAGTGCGCTGGGCGGTTCCGGGTGACCGGGCAAACGTGTTGGAGGACGGCCGCATTCAGCTGCTGGGCCGAGATTCGGTCACCATCAATTCCGGCGGCGAGAAGATCTTCGTCGAGGAGGTGGAGCGGGCCATCGCGGCACACCCAGCCGTCTACGACGTGGTGGTGGTCGGTCGGCCGTCGGAGCGTTGGGGCAACGAGGTCGTGGCCGTCGTACAGTTCGCCGAAGGCGCCTCGGCCACCGACGAGGAACTCGTGGCGGTGTGTGAGCGAGCCATCGCGCGGTACAAGATCCCGAAGGCCTTCGTCCGGTCCGACCAGATCGTGCGCTCCCCCGCCGGCAAGGCCGATTACCGCTGGGCCAAGTCGGTGGCCACCGAGCACACCGAGGCAGTCAGCACCTCCTGACTCACTCCCCTTTTCTGGGCGAGCAGGCGCCGAACAGTTTTCCGATCGCGGCGAGCATCGCGGTGTGGGCGGCGACCGCCTGCGCCACGGTGATCGCCAACAACGGCCGGGGTGCGGCGATCCTCAATTCTTCGGTGATCCGGGTTCCGGTCGCGGTAACCGCGAAATCCACCCGACTGTCCAACCGCACCTGCGGGAACTGGCGGGCCTGCGCGGTCACCGCGCCCGTGGCCGGAACGATCAGCCTGGCCCGATAGGTGATCGGAAGAGTCAACGGCCCCAACGGGATCCGGTCGCGGACCCGGTAGTCCTGCTGGTATCCGTCGGCCAGCTCGAGCCGGGAAGTGCTGCGCACCCACTGCACCAGTGGATGCACTTGTGAGATGTTGTCCAAGTCGACGTAGAACGCCCGCACCTGCTCTGGCGGCGCGGGCACCTCGCCGCTGACACTGCGCCGGGCTCGCCCGCTCCAGATGCTCACGCCGCTCAGTTCACCACAAGACGCAATGTTTCCCAACCACGCACCGTCGAGGTCGGCGCCAGTTGCGCACTGTCGTAGTCGATCTCCCATTCCGGGAAGCGATTGAGCAACTCGTCGAGCGCGACGCGACCCTCGAGCCGGGCCAGGTTGGCGCCCAGGCAATAGTGCAGACCCTTGCCGAAGGTCAGGTGGCTGATGTTGTCGCGATGAATGTCGAAAGTATCGGGATCGCGGTAACGACGCGGGTCGCGGTTGGCCGCCCCGAACAGCAGCAGCATCGCGCTGCCGGCCGGCACCGTGGTGCCGTCGTAATCGAAATCTCTTGCCAGCCACCGTGCCACGTGCGGGCCGGTGGGTTCGAAGCGCAACGTCTCGTCGACCGCTCGGGTCAGCAGCGACCGATCCTGCTCCACTGCACGGCGCTGGTCGGGATGTTCGGCGAGCACTTTCGCCAGCCAGCCGATGAGCCGACCGGTGGTCTCGTTGCCTGCCCCGGCGACAACCTGGGTGTAGTGCAGGACCTCTTTGCGCTGAAGTTTGCGGGTGACCCCGTTTTCGTCGGTGAACTCGACGTTGAGCAGCGCGGTCATCAGGTCGTCGGAGGGATTGTTCGCCCGCCATTCGACGTAGTCGGCATAGATCCGGCCGTCGGCGATACGGTCGGCCTGCAGCACCTTCATCGGTGCGCCGGGTTTGGTGCGTAGATTCGCGTCGTTGGCGTCGCGAACCCCGACCTGCTCGGATTCCGGTATGCCGAGCAACATTCCGATCACGCGCATCGGCATCATCGACGCCAGTTCGGCGATGATGTCGAAACCGCCCGAGCCGACCAGGGGATCCAGGCAGCGCACACAGAACTGCCGGATCTGATCCTCGATCTCGGCCATCCGCCGCGGAGTGAACACCCGCGACATCAGGCCGCGCAGCAGGGTATGCATGGGCGGGTCTTCGAACATCATCACACCCGGTGGCATGCCGAAGTCGGACTTGACCAGCTCGAGGATGTCACTTCGGCTGTTGGAGAAGGTTTCCCAGTCCGACAATGCCCTCTCGACATCGGCGTGCCGCGAGAGTGCCCAGAAGTCGTACCGCTCGTTGTGATAGATCGGCGCTTCGTCGCGCAGGCGGGCGTACACCGGATAGGGGTCGGCGACGATCCCGGTGTCGTACGGGTCGTAATAGACGGTCATGCCTTCGCCCACCCTCTGCCAACTTTGGGCGATCGCCCAATAACTACACTCAGGCCATGTCTAGCAGCCGCCGCCGCGCGTGGTCAAGGGTGCGATGAGTACGCACAAGGCCCCGCCAGGACGCGATTCGAGCACCCGCCGAGCCTTGATCCGGGCCACCGCCCAGGTCATGCTCGCCGAAGGCTATGCCGCGGCCACGTCGCGGCGGGTGGCCGCGCAGGCCGGGGTGAAACCCGCACTCGTGCACTACTACTTCCCGAGCATGGACGACCTGTACGTGGCGGTGCTGCAGGCCGGAGCCGAGGCCAACCTGAGCACTCAGCAGGAGGCCTTCGCCGAGGACTCTCCCCTGCACGCGCTGTGGGAACTCAACAGCGCGCAGGGCGCGGCGCTGTGGATGGAGTTCATGGCGCTGGCCAACCACCGCAAGGCCATCCGTAGCGAGATCGCCGGCTACGCCGACCGGTTCCGTGACCTCGAGGAATCGGCGATGACCGCTGCGCTGCAGGCCCACGGCGTCGACACCGACGAATTCCCGCCTGTGGTGATGTCGATGATCGTGGCGAGCCTGGCTCGCATTCTGGTGCTGGAGCAGGGTCTCGGTATCAGCCGGGGTCATGAGCAGGCCCAGGACTTCGTGCGGCGGTATCTGGACCGGTTCGACCTTACCCGGGGTGGCCGGGAGTGACCCTTCTACATGAGTTGATCTCGTCGGCAGCCGCGGCTGCGCCTGCGCGTCAGGCCGTGCTGACCGACGACGGAGCCACCGCGACCTTCGCCGAGTTCGATCGCCAGATCCACGGTGTCGCCGGCTGGATCGCGGCTCGTACCGCGCCCGGTGACCGGGTGGCCGTCGTCGCCGACAACAGCGCCGCCTACGCGCAGCTGTACTACGGTGTGCCGCGCAGCGGACGCATCCTGACGCTGATCAATCAACGTCTGAGTCCGGCCGAGCAAGCCGCGCAGTTGACCACCGTGGCGCCCGCACTACTGCTCGGCGACGAGCGCTATCTGTCGGCCCTGGCCGGCACGGAGGCTCCGGTCGAGCGGGCTGTCGCGTTCGAATCCGAGCAGTGGCGGGCGGCTCCCACGTCTGGTCTGCCCTGCCCCGATGTCATCGACCCAGATGACCCGGCCTGGCTACTGTTCACCAGCGGATCCACCGGAACCCCGAAAGCTGTTGTCCACAGCCATCGTTCGATACTCACCGCCGTGTGGGGCTCGGTCGAGGGCCGCTCGGTGCGGCCCGCCGGGGTATACCTGCTGCCATTCCCGATGTGTCACATCGCCGGATACAACATGCTGGTCCAGCATGCGGTGGCCGCCACGGTGGTGCTGTGTGCACAGTTTCGCCCGGACGATTTCGCCGAGCTCGTCCGCAGGCACGAAGTGGCATCGTGCTCACTGGCACCGACGATGCTGCACGCCCTGCTCGGCCATCTGAGCCGCACCGGGACCGGTCTGCCCAGCCTGGAGTCGATCGCCTACGGATCGGCCGCGATGCCGCTGGATCTGCTGCGGCGCGCGATCGAGGTGCTCGGAGTGGACTTCCACCAGGGTTACGGGATGACCGAAACCGGTGGGAACATCACGTTTCTCGGCCCAGACGATCACCGGGCCGGCGCGGCGGGTCAACCCGAGTTGCTGACCAGTGCGGGCTATCCGCACGCCGGCATCGAGATCGGCATCGCAGGCCCGTCCGGGGATCTGCTGCCGGCCGAGCAGGTGGGCGAGATCTTGGTGCGCGGTGCGCAGGTGACGCCCGGCTACTGGCCGCACGGAGCCGGCACCACGAACGGCTGGTTGCACACCGGCGACATGGGCCGCACCGCCGCCGACGGACGGCTGTACGTGGTCGACCGGCTCAAGGACATCATCGTCACCGGAGGCGAGAACGTGTCGTCGCGCGAGGTGGAGGATGTGTTGTCCGGGCACCCCTCCGTCGACCAGGTGGCCGTGGTGGCCGTTCCCGACGACTACTGGGGCGAAGCGGTGTGCGCGGTGGTGGTGCCCGTTCCGGGTCAGCCGCCCACTGCCGACGAACTCGTCGAGCACGTCCGAAACGAGATCGCGGGTTTCAAGAGGCCACGGTTGGTGCTGTTCACCGAGGCGCTACCGCTGACCGGGAACGGCAAGGTCGCCAAGGACCGGGTTCGCGCTTTCGCTCGCGCTGCCGTCGACCGGGGCGGTGCCCAGGACGCATAACGGGTCGGGCTTCATCTGGCGCAGTTCCTCGCCCCGTAGAAGAACGGCTGCGGGTGGTAAGCCGCCGCGACCGCGAAGGTAGCGCCTCATGCTCGCAACGATTGTCATCGTTGCCTCATAGCTGACGTACTGTCCCCCGGGACGGCCGCGGCCAACCCCTCGAACGGCCCCGACACAACGGACGATACGCCCGGTGCGCCAGTTTTCCGGGCTTTCAGTCAAATACCCGAGCAAATCGGATCGCGCGGCAATGCATCCAGCACCCGGGCCGCATTGCGGTGCCAGCGCGCGGCGTTACCTGAACATGCCTGGCGACCATGCCTTGATTCGGGCGGCCCCTGTCACGGCATGGCGGCGAGAAGCCACCCGCTGATGGGATCTGCTGGGGTTGCCGGCGCGGGTGCCGGCACCGGGACTGGCACAGGACCGGGCGATGCGAGTGCGGGCCCCGGCGACGGATCTGCGGCGACGTGGGCGTCGGAGCTGGGCAGGTGTGGTTGGGCGGCGGGCACGTACGCGGCGGGGACACCACCCGGCTGCTGCGCCGGCATGTTCGACACGTCCGGTGCGTGCGCCGGAACCGCCATCTGAACCACCGGAACCGCTTGCGGCACAGTGGTTTGCACAACCGCCACAGGCTGGGCGCGTGGCACGGGAACAGCCGGCTCCACCGGCGGGACATACGCAGGTACCTGCTCGACGTTCTCGACGACCTGCGCAGGGGCCGTCACCTCGCTGGGCCGCATCGTCACAGCCCGTTCCGACAGTCGCGGTGCGGCGACGGTGACCACCCGCGGAGCCGGGGCCGCCGCGGTGGTGTCCTCCTGCTCGCCGGCCGGAGTCGGTGCGGGTTCGGTGAATTGTGAGCCGACCGTCAGCATGCCCGCTGCAACCGTCGCCGCAGCCGCGGCCGCTAGCCGCACCCCTCGGTGCTTACGCGGTGCCGGGCGTCGGTGTGCGACCGGCTCGGGGGCCACTCGGGGGACCGCACCGATCGCGACGGCGTAGGCGGCGGCGCGCGCCTCGCGCAGCTGTGCCTCCATCCCGCATTCGTCAACATCTGCATCGTCGGCCGGTTCGGCGACGATCCGCACATCGTCGAAGCCCGTGGCAGCAAGCCGGTCGAGGAGTCGGGCCAGCTGGTCGCCGGCGGCACCGTCCAAGCCCGAATCGGTCACCCCGACCGCGGCCACGTCCTGGCCGCTGGCGGCGGCTATGGCGCGCGCGCTGCGGGCCGCCGCTGCCGCGCGTGCGGCCACCTGATCGGCAACCTCGACGTCGAACGCGTCGTCATCGAGTGGGCCGGCCTCCGCGGCAGCAGCGTCACCGTGGACAAGTGCCCAGGCGATCGCGTGCGAAGTCACCGACAGGCCGAGCACTGCCTTCACCCTGCGCCCTCATTCCCCTCTTGCGGCCAATCCCCGACCGCGACGAGCGTAAGTCGGCGCTCCGGCGTCGGCATCCCGTAGAAGGCATCGGTAACCGCATGGGCACACAGAATTCACCTGGGTCGGCTGACGGGCTCTCCCGCCACGCCGGCGACCAGCAGTCGGTGCGCGGTCGGGTCACCGTCGAGCAGGCGGCTGGAGCGCCGGGTGATCTGCCAGCGCCCTTCCGTGCGGGCCAGTTCGAAGTGGTTGGCCGTGGCCCGCCACACCACGTATTCACCGGAACCATCGGGCGTTTCGCGGCGAACGAGCACCAGCGACTCGCAGACCGCCACCGCGGTGTCGGCATCGACGGTGACCACGGCAGGGCCGAGAAAGTGACTGCAACCCGTGGCCACCAGGTCGCGGTGGGATGTCGAGCTGACCATCGCGTGGACGTCGGCCCGACTGGCCATGGTCCAGCCCTCGACCTCGTAGCGACCGTCGGTGGCCCACAGCGCGGCGGTTCCATCGGCATCGGCGGCGTCGACGTGCGGGCCGTAGGAGGCGATCAGCCGGGCGATGTCGCGTTCGTCCTCGAGCCGGCGTAGCCGCGCCTCGAGTGCCCGCAGGTCGGAAATCATTGCGGCGCCCGCTGATTGATCAGGTTGCGGATGGCCGCGTCGGACTTCAGTACCACCTGAGCCCGGTCGGGCGCACTGTTCATCTGGGCGCGTTTGGCGTTGCCGCCTGCCACGTGAACCGGCCCCGCAGCGAGATGTTCCAGCCCTTCGGCGGCGACCTCGACCGGGTCGTTGATCCGCATTCCCGGTGCCTCGAAGTTCAGGCCCGCGCGTTCCATGGCCGGCGTGCGGGTCACCCCGAGCACCAGTTCCAGTACGTCGACGTTGTACTCGCGCAATTCCAGCCACAGGCTTTCGGCGAACAACCGGCCGTAGGCTTTCACCCCGCCGTAGACGGTATGCCGCATCGATCCGGCATAGCCGGCCAGAGACCCCACCAGCAGGATGCCGCCCCGGCCTCGCGCGGCCATCGGCCTGCCGAAGTGCTGGACCAGCTCCATCATCCTGGTGATGTTGAGGTCGACGACCTTCTGGAAGTCGGCCAGTGGTGCGTCCAGGAACCGCTCGCTGCAGGTGTTGGCACCCGCGTTGTAGATCAGCAGGCCGACCTCCAGGTCGGCGGTGGCGTCGGCGATCTGCGTGGTCGACGCGACATCCACCAGATCCACCGCCACCGTGCGCACGTGCGCGCCCAGGTCCCGACAGCGCTGCGCGGTGGCCTCCAGCGGGCCGGCCTTGCGCGCCAGCAGGACCAGGTTGAACCCGTCTGCTGCCAGCATGCGGGCGAACTCCGCGCCGACTCCCTCGGAGCCTCCGGCGATCAGAGCCCACGGTCCGTATTTTGCAAGGTCGGTCATCTCTCGGATGCTATCTTTGGCCGCCGGACCGGCCCACGATCGGGCCGCAAGGAGGCGATCATCGGCACTTACGCGGTTACCGGATCCGCATCCGGTATGGGATCACAGGCCGCCGAGCGCCTGCGGAATCTCGGGCACACCGTGATCGGAGTGGACCTCGAATCCGGCGAAGTGGTGGCCGATCTGTCCACGCCACAGGGACGGCGGGCAGCAGCCGACGGTGTGCTGGCGGCATGTGAGGGAGTACTCGACGGAGCGGTGCTGGCCGCCGGGCTGGGCCCCGGGCACGGCACCGAACGCAACCGCTTGATCGCCGAGGTCAACTTCCTTGGCGTGGTGGAGCTCCTGGAAGCCTGGCGACCCGCCCTGGCCGGCGCAGACCGTGCCAAAGCCGTTGTGATCTCCAGCAATTCGACGACCACCGTACCGATCGTCCCCCGGCGCACCATTCGGGCGCTGCTGGCGCGTGACACCGACAAGGCGGTGCGTTCGTTGCGCCTGCTGGGTCGCAACGGGTCGGCGCTCATGTACGCGGCCTCGAAGATCGCGTTGAGCCGCTGGCTGCGGAGCAACGCGGTCACCGCGGCATGGGCGGGAGCGGGGATCCGGCTCAACGCCTTGGCCCCCGGGGCGATCATGACCCCGTTGCTGGAGGCCCAACTCGCCGATCCGCGCGAAGGTCGCGCCGTACGGTCGTTCCCGGTGCCGGTCGGCGGCTACGGCGACGCCGGTCATCTCGCCGACTGGATCTGCTTCATGCTGTCAGACTCGGCCGATTTCCTTTGCGGCAGTGTGGTGTTCGTCGACGGTGGCTCCGACGCATTCTTCCGCCCCGGTGATTGGCCCAAGGCCGTGCCGCTACGGCGTCTGCCGCAGTATCTGTGGCGGTTCACCCGCGGCGTGCGACATGGGTGACGAGGTACACGGACCCCGCCGGGCCTGGGCCGCGGTCGCGTTGCTGGCCCTGGTCGGAACCCTCAATTACGTAGACCGGTTCCTGCCCTCGGTGCTGGCCGAGCCCATCAAACACGAACTCGCACTGTCGGACACCGCGATCGGAGTGATCAACGGGTTCGGGTTCCTTGTCGTGTACGCGGTGCTCGGCATCGCGGTGGCCAGGCTCGCCGACCGCGGCACCTACGGCGCGGTGGTGGCTGCCTGCCTGACGCTGTGGGGCACCATGACCATGCTCGGCGGCGCGGTGCAATCGGGATTTCAGCTCGCCCTCACCAGGGTGGGTGTCGCGGTGGGCGAGGCGGGCAGCACCCCGGCCGCGCACGCCTACGTAGCCCGCAACTTCGCCCCGCAGCGTCGTGCGGCGCCGCTGGCAGTGCTCACCTTCGCGATCCCGCTGGCCAGCGCCGCCAGCCTGATCGGCGGTGGGCTGTTGGCCGACAACCTCGGCTGGCGAACGGCTTTCGTGGTGATGGGTGCGGTCAGCGTCGTGTTCGCGCCGCTGGTGCTGCTGCTGGTCGGGGTGCGGCAGTCGCTGCCGGTGGCACCGCCCCAGGAACAGGGCACGCAGGCCAAGTGGTGGGCACTGTTGCGCAAGCCCAGCTTTTTGGCACTGGTCTGCGGTACCGCGTTCATCGCGGCCGCTGGATATTCGCTGACCACGTTCACCCCGGCCTTCCTGATGCGGACAAGGTCCATGACGCTGAGCGAGGTCGGCTGGGAATACGGCGTGGCCACCGGGACAGCCGGAGTCCTGGGACTGCTGATCGTGGGCCGACTGGCGGATCGACTGGCCGCGCGCGATCCGCGGTGGCTGCTGTGGATCGTCGTGCTGACCACAGCCCTGCTGCTGCCGGCCTCGGTGTTGGCGTTCACGGTCACCAGTCGCACGGCATGCGTGTGGTTTCTGGCGCTCAGCTACATCATCGGAACCTCGTACCTGGCCCCGTCGATCGCGGCCATCCAGCGGCTGGTGGTGCCCCGGCAACGGGCGACCGCATCGGCCATCTTCCTGTTTTTCAATGCCACCCTGGGAGCGGTCGGTCCCTTCGTCACCGGCCTGGTGAGCGACACGCTGACCCCCGATCTCGGCGCACACGCACTGGGCCGGGCCCTGCTGATCTTGGTACCCACCCTGCAACTGGCAGCCATGGGCTGCTATTTCGTGGCCACCCGCTGGTACCGCAGCGACATCGTCGAGGAGGCAGATCTCGCGGCCCGGGCTAGCCTGCAGCCGGATCCTTAGCGCGCTGCCGGCCGCGGGTGGCGCCCCACAGCCCCACCGCGATGCCGACCACGGCACCCCCGAGGCCGATGACCTGCTGTGACCGTGGCAGCCGATCGTGTACCGCCATCCCGCCGAGCAGGTCGGCGGCGTCAGCGCCGCCGGACGCCAGGAACCAGCCGCGGGTGTCCTTGCCACGCGCTCCCGCGGCAAGGAGCAGCCCGCCGATCAGTGCGTCGCGGTATCCCATCGACCGCCACATCAGCTGCGCGGTCGCGTCAGGTGCTTCCCGTCCGCCCCACCAGCGGTCCGCCCGCTTCGGGACGACGAGAAACGAGACACCCGACGCGAATCGGATGGCGCCGGCGGCCAGCGCGGCCCGGTCGATCGACATGCGGTGCAGCCTAGGACCCTCGGGCCCGCCGCACGGGGAAGTCCTGAGAAATCTCCCAACCGGCTCCGGCGTCACGACTTGCCAGCAATGATTGGGGTACCCGAGTTCAGGAGCGCACACATGGCCACAATGGAAGCCAACGCACGAACCAACTCGTCATTCGAGAGCGATGTCGAGGCCACCCAGGCATACATCGACAGTCCCCGCTTCGCAGGCATCACCCGGCTGTACTCGGCGCGTCAGGTCGCCGAACAACGTGGCACGATTCCGTCGGACTATCCGGTGACCCGTGAGGCCGCGACGGATTTCTATCTCTATCTTCGCGATCTGTTCGCCCAGAAGCAGAGCATCACCACCTTTGGGCCGTACTCGCCGGGTCAGGCGGTGGTGATGAAGCGGATGGGGATCCGAGGGATATATCTCGGTGGATGGGCCACCTCGGCCAAGGGCTCCATCAGTGAAGATCCCGGGCCCGACCTGGCCAGCTACCCGCTGAGCCAGGTGCCCGACGAGGCTGCCGGGCTGGTGCGCGCACTGCTGACGGCCGACCGCAATCAGCAGTATCTGCGGCTGCGGATGACCCCCGAACAGCAAGCGGCCACCCCGGCGGTCGATTACCGGCCGTTCATCATCGCCGACGCCGACACCGGCCACGGTGGCGATCCGCACGTCCGCAACCTGATCCGCCGCTTCGTCGAATCCGGGGTCCCGGGATATCACATCGAGGATCAACGGCCGGGCACCAAGAAGTGCGGGCACCAGGGCGGCAAGGTGTTGGTGCCCTCGGACGAGCAGATCAAACGGCTCAACACCGCCCGGTTCCAGCTCGACATCATGCGGGTGCCGGGCATCATCGTCGCGCGCACCGATGCGGAGGCGGCCAACCTGATCGACAGCCGCGCCGACGAGCGTGACCAGCCGTTCCTGCTGGGAGCGACGAACCTGTCGGTGCCCACGTACAAGTCGTGTTTCCTGGCGATGGTGCGGCGGTTCTACAACCAGGGGGTCACCGAGCTCAACGGACACCTGCTCTACGCCCTTCCCGAGGGCGAGTATGAGACTGCCGAGGCCTGGCTGCAACGCCAGGGCATCACGAACACGATCGACGAGGCCGCCAAGGGTCACCGGACCGGTGACTCCGTGGATGCCATGTTCGACAAGGTCGAGTCGGCGTTCGTCGAAGCGTGGCAGGACGACGCCGGCCTGAACACCTACGGTGAGGCGGTCGCCGAACTTCTGGAATTCCGGGAACGCGAGGGCGAACCGGCCGCGATGAGCGCTGCCGACTGGCGCACGTTCGCCGCTCGCGCGTCGCTGTACACGGCGCAGCAGAAGGCACACGAGTTGGGCGCCGACGTGGCTTGGGACTGTGAGCGGGTCAAAACCCCCGAGGGTTACTACCAGGTGCGCGGCGGCATCCCGTATGCGATCGCGAAGTCCCTGGCGGCAGCGCCGTTCGCCGACATCCTCTGGATGGAGACCAAGACCGCCGATCTGGCCGATGCCAAGCAGTTCGCCGACGCCATCCACGCCGAGTATCCCGACCAGATGCTGGCCTACAATCTCTCGCCGTCGTTCAACTGGGACACCACCGGGATGACCGATGACGAGATGCGGGCCTTCCCCGCCGAACTCGGCAAGATGGGGTTCGTCTTCAACTTCATCACCTACGGCGGCCATCAGGTCGACGGCGTGGCGTGCGAGGAGTTCGCGACGTCTCTGCAGCAGGAGGGCATGCTGGCGCTGGCCCGACTGCAACGCAAGATGCGGCTGGTCGAATCTCCTTACCGCACACCGCAAACCCTGGTCGGCGGGCCACGCAGCGACGCCGCGCTGGCCGCCTCGTCGGGTCGCACCGCCACCACCAAGGCGATGGGTGCGGGCTCCACGCAGCATCAGCACCTCGTCCAGACCGAGGTGCCCAAGAAGCTGCTCGAGGAGTGGCTTGCGATGTGGGGCGACTACTACAAGATCGGCGAGAATCTGCGCGTTCAGCTTCGGCCGCGTCGCGCCGGCTCGGACGTGCTCGATCTCGGTATCTACGGCGACGGTGCGGAGCCGCTGGCCAACGTCGTCGTCGACCCCATCAAGGATCGGCATGGCCGCAACATCCTGACGGTGCGCGATCAGAACACCTTCGCCGAGAAGCTGCGCAAGAAGCGTCTGATGGACCTCATTCACGTGTGGCTGATCCACCGGTTCAAGCCGGAGATCGTCTACTACGTGA
Organism: Mycobacterium sp. DBP42; assembly: GCF_005924235.1. Lineage (NCBI taxonomy): Bacteria > Bacillati > Actinomycetota > Actinomycetes > Mycobacteriales > Mycobacteriaceae > Mycobacterium > Mycobacterium sp. DBP42. The sequence continues at coordinate 52,167 of NZ_VCMY01000027.1, read as the reverse complement.
CGCCGACGGAGGACAACGTCTATCAGACCGAGAAGATGAAGGCGCACGGCCTGTTCAGCGATGTGTACCAGGAAGTCGGCGAGATCATCGTCGCCGACGTGAACCAGGACCGCATCGACGAACTGCTGGCACCCGACCGCGAGGCGCTGGGCCGGTTGATCCGCAAGGAGGACTGAGGTTTTCGCGGTGCGTCACTGCCGCATGTGCGACGCACCGCCGATGTACCACGTCTGGCCGTTGATCCATTCGGCGTCGTCGGACAGCAGGAACGCGGTGACGGCGGCCAGGTCGGCGGGCCTGCCGAGCCGGGTGACCTTGGCCGCCATCAGAAACATCTGCTGGATCTGCTGATCGTTCTGGCGTTCCTGGGTCTCCCCCATCACCAATCCAGGCATGACAGCGTTGCTCCGAATACCCTTGGCCCCGTAGTTGTTCGCCACATGCCGGGTGAGCTGGTTCACCGCGGCTTTGGAGGCATTGTAGGCCACGTGCATCGGATCGGTGCCCAGTGACCCGCCCGATGAGGTGTTGACGATGCTGCCGCCGCCGGCGTCGAGCAGGTGCGGCAGCACGGCACGGATGGTGCGCACGAAACCGAGCAGGTTGACGTCGAGGGTGCGGCGCCATACCTCCAATGGGGTGTCGAGAATCGTGGTGTCGCGACCGAGATTGTGCTCCGACAGGTCCGCACCGACGTTGTCCAATCCGTGGACCGCGCCGAACTCGGTGATCGCGGCGTCGATCAGGCCACGGACGGAATCGTCGTCGGCCAAATCGAATTCGACGGCAATCGCGGCGCCGCCGGAGGCGGTGATGGTCTCGACGGTGGCTTTCGCGCCTTGCATGTTGACGTCACCCACCACCACTGCCGCACCCTCGGTGGCCAGACGTTTCGCGGTGCCGGCACCGATCCCTGTGGCTCCCCCGGCGATGATGAACGTCTTGCCCTCAAGCCCGAGCATCGCCGAGGTCAATCTTCTCGATCGGGTTCGAGCGCTCGAGCATGCCGTAAGTTTCCTCACCGTCCCAGCGATAGCGCACCCCGGCCTGCTGCAGGGCCGGGAAGTTCGGGTTCTCCTTCTTCATCTCCCGCACCGAGAAGGTGTTGTCGTTGTGGTGGATATCGTGGGTCGAGAACACCGTTTCACCGTCGATGTGCACTGTGCCGTCGTCGGTTTCGAGCACCACGGAGACGTCCTCGCCGACTGACTGCAGCTTGGTCAGCCAGGGCGCCTGCACCGCCCGGGCCGGGATCAGATCGCCGTCACCGGTGAAGAGGTAGCCCTCGTTGAACGTGGGCTGACCATCGTCGCGCGGCGGGTAGGCGATGTAACCAAATGCCTTGCCACTCGGGAACACCGCCGATTGCCAGGCATGTCCCCAGAAGCTGCCCAGCTTACGCACCCCCTGCCGACGGATTCGCAGACCACTGCCGGTGAAATCGTGCCTGTTCCCGTTGATCGTCACCGATCCGTGGGCCCGGAACAGTTGCTCGTAGCGCGGCCCGCCCATGAGGTCGCCTTCCACCGAGTTCTTGATCTGTTCGCCGGCGTCACGCTGCAGCGCGCCCTGGATCCAGGGTGGGACAGCCATCTTCGCCTCGACGTGGAACTCCACATCGACCAACGGCCCGTCCGATTTTCCGGCGACCAGGTCGGCCGAGGACGTCTCGACGGCCTTGCCCGCGTATGTCATCGTCCACGTCTCGAACGGCTCGACGCACCGGAAGGCCAGCCCGCCCGCGCCGAGAACGGTGGGCTTGCCATCGGGTCCTTCGGGTGGCAGCGACGGCCCACCGTCACGCAGGCGGTACACCCGCCCGTCCGGAAACGCGAGGTTGATCTGCATCTCGTGGTTGTCCCAGTTTGCGGCGACCGCCTCGATCCCGATGCGGGGCAAACCGATCTGGCCGCGATCGTCGACGGTCCAGAAGCTCACCGAATCCCGCATTTCGGGATTGTCCGGGCGCTGCGCGAATACGTACTCGCGGGACGTGTCGATTCCGCCCGAGAGGTCAATGGCCATGCGAACTCCTGTTCTCGTGGGTGGTCCAAAGGGAGACACGTTCGGTGTAACGCGCGAAGCGGGGACGCACCTGTGCAAGGTCGATCTCGAACAATGCCGGGTCGGCGTGGGAGCTGGGTTCCCGTTCGGCCGCGGCCTGAGCCCACCAACTGTCCATCCGCTGCGCGAATTCGTCGGTCATCTCCATACCCAGCCAGCTGTACAGGCCGCGGACTTCACCGATGGGGTCGGTCTGCATCGCCCGAAAATCGATGTCGTAGAACCGGTCCTGGATGTTGGCCGTGCGGAACTGCAGTGCCCGGTCCATGCCCAGCGACCAGTGTTCGACGTTGAGCCGACCTATGTACGGCCGGTCGATCTGATCAGTGAACGTACCGATGATGTCAGCGTAGAGATCGGCTACCGACAGGATCACGTCGGTGGGATCCCGATGTGTCATCACGAATCGGGCATCGGGAAAAACTTGGCTCACCGCGTCCAGCCACAGCACATGCGAGGGACACTTCAGCCGCCATGGCCGCGCGGGCTCGCCCCACTGCAGTAGCTTCATCACCCGCCGCTGGTACGCCAGAGTCGTTGTGAGATCGGCCTTTTCCACGAGCCAGGAAGAGTACGTCGGGACCTGGGCGAAAGACTGGAACAGGTGGGATTTGAAGTCGAGAGCCATCAGCTCGTGGCATTCCATCGGACCGTGCGTGTCGGTGGGAACGTGATATCGGGTGCCGACCATCTCGCCCTTACCTTCGGGCGCCCCCGACTCTGCCCGCGTCGACGGCGGCGGACATGGCTGCGCCGATTCCCACTTTCGCAGGTAGCGCACTCCAGGGTCCTGGGCGAGCAACATCGACAGCGCTGTGGATCCGGTGCGCGGCAGACCCAGACCGATGACGGGCGCGACGACCGGCACGTCGTCCATCTCGGGATGGCGCCGATACCAGTCTTCGACCTGTAGTCGCTGCGCGAGATATCCGATGATTCGCGGATAGAGAAAAGCCTCGCCGCGCGCGTTGAGTCGGGCCTCGGTATCCAGGGACTCCAGCAGGATCGCCAGACCCTCCGCGAAGGAGTCGTCACCGAAGTCCGTCAGGCCGGTCTGTTCTACCGCCTTTGCCTTGATGTCTGCGACGGTCGGCATGTCAGTTCATCCACTGCCCGCCGGCGACGTCAATTGTCTGGCCGCACAGATAATCGGCTGCCTCCGAGGCCAGGAACGCCACCATGTTGGCCGCTTCCTCGGGCAATGATGCACGCCCAAGCTGCACTTGCGTGGTGATCGCTTCGAGGATGGCGCCCCGGCCGGCGAAATGCGCCGGTGTCTTCGGGTCGAGGAGGTACTCCATCATCTCAGGTTTGATCATGATCCCGGGCGCCACTCCGAGCACGTTCACCCCGCGGGAGGCCACCTCGTGGGCGAGATTGCGGGTGAAGCCGACGACGCCTGACTTGCACGCGTTGTACACCACCAGGCCGCGTTGCTGGATCCGGCCACCCACCGAGCCGATGTTGATGATCTTGCCGGAACCTTGCGGCAGCAGGAATTCCAGCGCGGCATGGGCGCCGTACATCATCATCGTCAGGCTCCCCAGCACGGTGTGGTCGATGTCGGCCTTGGTGTGCTTCTCGAACGGGCCGCCGACGACCATGACGGGGTTGTTGACCATGATGTCCAGCCCACCCAATGCGTCATGCGCGGCACCGACCGCGTCATGTACCTGGTCCCAGTCGGACATGTCGGCCTTCACGGGATGGGCGTTGACACCCCACCGCTTTTCGATCTCGGCGGCGCGGCGCTCGACCTTCTCGAATGTGCGCCCGATCAATGCCACGTCGGCGCCCAACCCGGCCAAGCGGTTGGCGATCGCCTGGCCCAGGCCATCACCGCCGGCGCCGGTGACGAAGGCCTTCTGGCCCGACAGATCCATCAACTCGGTGACGCGTTTGTCGATGATGTGCCGAGGCAGGCTGTCGAGATTCAAAGCGGCGATGGCGTCGGCATCGTCGTGGACCGTCATGGGGTGTCTCCTCTCACCATGGCTTGTCTGGAGACGCTAGGGCCCCGGCCGAGTGGTGAGGTAATACCGATTTCGGCATCCAGTCATGCCGATATTCGATGGCTGGTATATCTCGAACCGATGGATACCCACCGGCTCAAATACTTCTTGCGCATCGCCGAGGAGCGCTCGATCACCCGCGCGGCTGCGCTCTTGGGTATCGCGCAACCGGCCCTGAGTCGTCAGCTACAACTGCTCGAAGATGACCTCGGCGTCACGTTGTTCACGCGTACCCGTCGCGGTGTTGAGCTGACCGAAGCCGGCGAACGACTGCGGGTATCCACCGCGGGGCCGCTGCGGCAGTTGGAATTGGCCGTGCAGTACGCCGGCACTCCGTTGGCTCGGCTCGACCGCACCTTGCGGCTCGGGTTGCCCGAGACGACCGTCGACCTGCTGGCCGCACCACTTCTCACCAGCCTGACCACGGTGTTTCCGGAGGCGACGTTCTCGGTGACCGTCGGGAGCACCGACCAACTCGTCGAAGCCATGCTCAAAGGCGCGGTCGACGTGGCGCTGATCAACCCGGTCCCCGATGAACGGGTGTTCTACCGAGAGTTGTTGGCCGAACAGCTGTTCCTGATCGGTGGGCCCGAGACGAGTCTCGAATCCACCCGCGCCGTCGCATTCGCCGATGTCGTCGCACTCCCCCTGGTGGTACCGCGCTCATCCTCGGGCGTCGGTGTGGCGCTGCAGAATGCGGCGCTGCGCGCCAAGGTGACTTTCAGCCATCGTACGACGACCGACTCCGTTGCCGTGATGAAGAACGTGATCGAGGCGGGCATCGCCTTCGGGATCCTGCCCCGCTCCGCCTGCAGCCGCGAAATCGATGACGGGCGTTTGCGATTCGCGTCCATCGCCGACACCGCACTCAGCCAGCGCATCGGCGTCGCCGCAACCGAGCAACTCGATCTGCCGCGCGAGGTGAGCGTCAAGATCGGCGACACTATCCGCGAAGAGGTGACGATGCTGATCAAATCGGGCGCGTGGAGCGCGGACCTGATCGCCGCCTCGGAATGGAATCCGATGCGCGGATAATCCGAGAAGACGGCCCCGCTCAGAAGGGTGGTGGTGGTCCGTATTCTTCGGCGAGCCAGGCTTGGTAGTCGTGTTCGGTTTGGAGGTCGTTGTTGAGTTCGGCGCGTAGCCGGCGTTCTTCGTTGATGCGTTCTTGACGGTCGTGTTCGCGGGTTTTGCTGCGTTTGGGCATCTTGGTGTCGCGGTGGGGGCTGGGTGGTTCGGGTTCGGGCAGGTTGAGGTTTCCGGTGGGGTGGGCCAGGGTCGGAAACATCCCTGCCCCGTGGGGTTCGGTGAGGTAGGTGTGGCCGGTGGGTGCGATGACTATGACTGTGCCATCGGGGAGTTGGCGGTCGGACCAGCCCGGGCAAAACGTTTTGACCAAGTGGTGGGCTCGGCAGTAGAGCTTGGTGTTGGACGGATGCGTCGGGCCTGCGGGCCAGGGTGCGGTGTGGTCGATGTCGCAGCGTTGGGCTGGGGCGTCACAGCCGGGGAAGCGGCAGGTGAGGTCGCGCCAGCGGATGAATTCGGTGAGCGCGACCGAGGGTCGATACCGCGGCTCACCCACGCTGGCCTCGGTGGGCTCCTCGCCGGGCTCTGGCTCGGGTACGGGTAGGGGTTTGATTTTGGCTGAGCGGGCCAGGTCCCGCACGGTCTCGGCGGGCAGGATCCCATGCCCGGGTAGATATCCAGGATCGTTCGAGGTGCCGTCGAGGGTGGTCTGGTTGGCCAGCACGTGGATCACCGCGGCATCGGCGGCCGCCCGCTTCTGGCCGGCGGCACAATCCTGGCGTCCGCACCGGCAGGCCAGTTGGGCTTGCCCGCGGGCCACCGGCCCGACCGCATCAGCACGGCGCTGCTCATGGGTACGTGGATCATGCTCACACACGGTGCCGGCCACGGCATCGAGGCGCTGATTCAACGCTGCCCCATCGGCCGCGTCCAGATTGGCCCAGATGGTGGCCTTGCCGGGGCTGCCCGCCTCGATCTGCACGAACCGTTCCTCGGTCAGATCCGGCGGGACGCGCACTCCGTTGGGATCGAGTTTGGCGACCCACTGATCGATGCGGTCGCGCAGTTGTCGTTGCGAGAACCGCATCCACCGGTGTGCGCGGGCGGCCAGTTCGGCATCCAGCCCGGCCCACACCGACCGGTCCACGATGCCGGTGCGGGCAATGATGGCGCACACCACCCGATAATCGATCTCCCCGACCGCGAACCGGGCGGCGACCAGCGGGAGTTTGTCGCGTAGCACCCGGGCGTGATGCACCTGGGTGCCGGCGCGGCCCCGGCTCAGCCGCATCGCCGCGGAGACTTCGGCGCACACTTCCTCGAACGGATCGGTGCGCCACAAAATGCTGTCGATCAACTCCTGTTCGCGCAGGCTGTCCAGCGCCCCGATCGCGGCCAACCGGCCCGCGATCGCCACCGACTCCGCCCGGGTGGCGGCGCTGATCGCATCGATCAGCGCCACATCGGAAACAGCATTCGGATCGAACACATGTTCGATGCTACACCCTTCCACTGACTCAAACTTTTTGGCAGGGTCGCCACTTGTGGATAACTGCGGCCACGGCACCTCAGGGCCGTTGCCAGATCCGCAGTTGCACGGTGACTTCGGCCAACGCCAACTTCAGCTGTTCGTTTTCGATCTGTCCGGATCCCAGTGAAATCTCCTCAGTCCAACGGAGTCGTCGAACGGTTCTTCGGCGCCCTCAAATACGAGCATCTGTTCCGCGGCTACATCGGCGACAGTGCTCGTCCGGCACTCACCCGCGCAGCGATGCACGCGATCACGAACCCACCGAGGGCCGACCAACCCAGCACTCCGTCGAGGCCGTTCTTGGCCATCAGCGTCAACGCGGCGCCGGCGACGCACAACAGCGCGCCGGTCAGCATCGACCGGATGCCGCGGACCTGGACCGCATCGTCCCACCACGGCAGCGGGCGGTGCTCCAACGGTGACAGCAGCCGGAAGGCCACTGCCATGAGGACACCGAAAACGACTGCACGCAAAGCCAGATGAGCCCAGAAGCCCGGTGCATGAGGATCGAACGCGTCAAGGCCGAGCGCGTGCAGACTGAACGCGGCAATCGCAATCACTGGGATGTGCCACAGGTACAGCGTCATGGCTCCCCCGTTGCCGGTCGCCACCCAATGCCAGACCCGCGGACGGGCTGCCCAGCGCCGGATCGGATCCGCGGCCGCGATGAACAGACACGGCATCCAGGTGCAGTGCAGCGCCAGCAGCAGGGTGGGCGGTGACACATTCGAGATGTGCTCGGTCCCGGTGACGACGAGGGAAACGTCGTAAATGCCGGTGAGAGCGAGGATTACCTGTGCGGCGAAGGTGACGACCGCGATCGCCATCGCACGCTTGGCACAAATCAGACGGCGTGCGTAGGCCACCCCGATCACCACGGGAATCAACCAGACGATGACCAAGTTGGCAGTGCCCGCCTCGGGGGTGCCCACGGCGAAGCGGATCGCATCCATCGCCCCCGCCGCCGCGAGGAGTCCTGCGGCCGACAGCGCCAGCGCCCGGCCGGTACGCAGGCGCATCAGCGCCGGGACGAAGGCCAGCACCACCAGGTAGACACCCAGGAACCACAGCAGCGCCACGCACTCGCGTCCGAGTGCCGCGGCGGACTCGGCCCCCATCGTCGCGTGCACCACGAGCAGGATCACCGACCACGCGGCCAGGTACCAGAACACCGGACGACACAGCCGCTGGGCACGGGCAAACAACCACGCGCCCCACGAGCGACCGGCATGCCAGCTGTAGGCCCCCGCGGCCCCGCCGGCGAGGAAGAACAGTGGCATCACCTGCAGTACCCAGGTGATCGGGGCCAGCGCAGGCAACGCGCCGAGGATGTTGCCGACCCGCACGCCCCCGGAATCGATCGTGGCCAACAGCAGCGCGCAGTGCCCGAAGATCACCACCAGAAGCGCACCGAGTCGGGCTACGTCGACCGCGCGGTCGCGGTCGGGTTTGGCGCTGAGCGTCACGGCATCTGCCGACGGCACCACATCGGGACTTGGCATGGGTTCAGTCTGCCGGGCGATGGACCGGGTTGGGATGGGTAGTCCTACCCTGTTTTCCCGGTTTTGGCCACAACATCACACCCGCCGCGAGCAGCAACGCCGAGGGCACGGCCCACACCACAAACCACGCCGACCGTCCCGAACCTGCGTTCAGCGCCGCGTCACCCATGGGCACCGTGCGCGCCCACCCGATGAACGCATCAGCCACCGGGAGCACACCGAACAGGTACCGGGTGGTGCGCAGCCCCACCGGCAGTCCGATCAGCTCGACCTGCCGGGTCAGCCGACCGGCCAGATCCCGGTCGCCGTTGGCCCGAGCTGCCGCCAGACCGACCGCCGATGCACTCAGGCTCACCCCGAAAATCAGCGGCCCGCTGTCGACGTCCGCGGAACCGCTGGCGCCGGAGGGGTACTCCAAGACGCCGACCAACCCGGCCTTCCTCGTGACGAACCGGGAAGAAAACCGCTGCCACTGATCATCTTTGGCTCCGACCACGTCATCGACCGCGGGCCAGAAAGTCTGAATGATGGCCTGGGAAGACCCGCGCGGGCCGGTCAGCGCGCCGGCCCGGTGATCGACTCGGTGTGGCAACAAGCCCGTGTCCGGATCGGCGGCGACCAGTGCCCGCTCACGCCAGTGGGCAAGGTCCCTGTGCCACGGCAGTGCAAGCAGTGAGATCGCTTCGGCGAGCGCTCCCGCTGCCACAACCGAATCACACGGCCAGAACTGGCCCGGATAGCTGGCCGGAAACGGTGAAGTCGATTGTCCCAGAGCTGAATGCACGATATCGGCCCGTTCCCGCACCGCCGCACGATCCGCATCGGAGCCCGAAGCCTGCGCAATGGCCACAGCCAGGGCCAGTGACCAGCCTGCCGCGAAGATCCCGTGGTCCGGGACCATGCCGCGACCGAATACTGCCAGGGATTCCGGGGTTTCGATGGCGGCGAGCCGGGTTCGGGCCCGAGCAAGGTACTCGGCGGATCGAGGGACTGCTCCGAGCTGCGCAGCCACGTGAGCCTCGGCCAGGCCGGCCAGCACCCTGGTGAAATATTCGCCTTCCGGGAACAGGCCCTGCATCTCGGTGTCACGCCCGGATGCCAGGGCTGCGTCGAGGAATCCGAGCTGGCGTTCGGCGCGGTCGGGCAGCGGGCCGAACCCGGCGTAGAGCACGTGGGCCAGAGACACGAGTCCGAGCACTATCGCCAGCGTCGCGGCCACCGCCCGTGCCCGTGTCACCATCCTGGGGAGTTTAGGCTCCAACGAGCCTGGCACGCGGTTGCTGGAGCAGTTCCCGTCCCGCCGACCTCGTGAGCGCAGTAGATTGCTGCGGTGGGCAAAAGACGGTTGGCCGGCACCAGGGGCCGATTGCTGGCGCTTGCGGCCTCGGTGACGGTGGCCGCGGGCATGGTGTACGTGCAGAACACCGAGCCGAAATGCTGTGCAGACGTCCCCGCTGCCGAGGCACCTGTCGGCCAGCAACAACCGGCACAGGTTCCCGCTCGCGCCGAGTTGGTTGCGGCTAGCGCGCCCGTTGTCGCGCGCGACTTCCAGTTCTCCCTTCCGAAGGGCCCGGCGCCCGAATCCGGCCTACAGGTCAAGACCATCTGGGTGGCCCGCGCCATCGCCGTGATGTTCCCCGAGATCACCACGATCGGCGGGTACCGGCAGGATCCACTGAAATGGCACCCAAACGGTCTGGCGATCGACGTGATGATCCCGAACTATCACTCCGAGGCAGGCATCGAGCTCGGTAACCAGATCGCCGGATTCGCTCTGGCCAACGCCAAGCGCTGGGGTGTGCTGCACGTGATCTGGCGGCAGGGCCTCTATCCGGGCATCGGCGCGCCCCACTGGACCGCCGACTACGGCAACGAGACCCTCAATCATTTCGACCACATTCACATCGCCACCGACGGTGGTGGCTACCCCACGGGCAACGAAACCTATTTCCTCGGGTCGATGGCGAAGTAGGTGCCGCACCGGCGTGGCCCGCTTGAGTGTCCGTGTGGCGGGTGGGATGCGCAGGCCCGGGGGGCGCTCATCCGGATCTAACTGCTACGCGGCGCTGCTCACATGGTCCGCGGACTCACCGATCCTGGCCGCATCGTCGCCGATGATGGTGCGCAGCAAGGCTTGTTGTTCGTGTTGCCCACGGGCGACAGCGCGTGCCATCCCGGCGGGCGATGCCATCGCCGCGGCGCTGCGGATCAAGTTGACCGGCATCTTCACCAGCGGATACCACGGTGGCATGTAGGCCGGCAGGCCGAGGACACGCATCGCGCTCGGCCCGAGAAACGCGCTGGTGATCGACAGGTGCTGGGCCCACGCCAGCCGACGGCGAAGGGCCCCGCTGCCGCGGTAGTGCCACGACAACGGGTCGGCCGCCATCGGAATCGACAACTGCTGCGTCGTCTCGTCGGGAACGGCCAGCGCCGTGGACGTGTGGTAGAGCACGCGGACGCTGTCGCGGAATGACCGAGGCAGCCATTCGTCTTCCACGCCGATCAACCAGCCGACATAGCGGGTCAGGTGCGCGATGGCGTCGAGTTCTCCTGGCGCAGGCAGGATCCCCATCCCCAGCGCGGCAACCGGCGGGGCGACGAGCGCACCCACCAACGTCGCGGCCATGTCGGTCTGGTTGACGGGCAGACCCCACTCGTCGCCGCGCCAGTCCGGCATCGCCGCGACGTGGCGGCGCACGAAAGCATGGATCAACCGCACGTGCAGGGTGGACCGATAACCGACACCAAACGGTTCCAGACCGCCATCGGAGATGACGTCCATCGCCCACTGCATCGTCTCGGCGAAGCGCTTGTTGGAGCCCTTCTCCAAGGCGCCGGTGCGCAGCAGCGTCTTGTTGAATCCCGAGAACTGGTAACCGCCGAGCAAGGACACGTCCCGTGCGACGGACATGCCGTCGGATCCACCCCGAAGCAGGCCCCGCTGCCCCTTGCGCAGCTTGTCCCGGTCCAACCAGTCCGGGACGGTTTCCACACCGATGAAGAACTCGCGCAACGGTTCCGGAGCTTCGGGAACATTGTCGATGCCGTCGGCAAGGGCCTTTTCGAACAGCGCACGCATCTGTGCCATCCCGGCCGACGACATCCAGTCGACCAGGCGGTCCATCGGCTCGTCTCCGGCCGTCAGCCGCTCACCGAGTCGACGCCACTGCTGGGCGTCGGGTTCGCGAATGCCCAGCATCATCGCGAACGACCGAATCGCGGCGGGAACGCGGACGGGACGGTCGGGATGGCGCGCCGGGATGTTCAACGGGACCTCCTGGGCAGAACGGACCGACATGATTGACTACATCCGTAGTCAGAATGTAGGCGCCGGGTAGGCTGCTGTCAATGAAGCGCGTACAGGTGGTGCGCGGCTACGGCGGCGTCAGTGCGGCCGATCGCCGCACAGAACGACGGGGCAAGTTGCTCGCCGCCGGACGGCAGATCTGGGGCGAATCCGGGGTCACCGAGGTCACCGTCCGAGCCGTCTGCACCGAAGCCGGACTGACCTCGCGCTATTTCTACGAGCAATTCCCCAGCCGAGACGCATTGCTGTTCGCCATTTCCGACGATGTTCGAGACCAATTGCTGACCGCGCTGGTCAACGCAGGCGTCGGCGACCCCGGCACGCTGACCGACAAACTGCGGTCCGCCCTCACCGCGTTCCTCGACATCATCGCGGCCGACCCACACATCCACCGCATCGCCACCGGCGACGTCAGCAGCGTCGCCGGCCTGGCACAGCACCGCACGCACATCCTGGAGATGATCACCGACGTGATCGTCCAGCTCGCACCGGACGTGCTGCAGCCCACCACACCGAATTCAGCCGAGTTGCGCCGCGGCGCACAGTTCATGGTCGGCGGCGTGAACCAGATCATCGAGTCTTGGCTCGCCGACCCGACCGAAACCACCGAAGAACTCGCCGCCGAGTGTGCGGACCTCTGCGTCGCTGTGGTGCGCGGGGTCACGCGCTCGGATGTCTAGCTCACCGCACCTCACATCCAGCTCGATGGCCTGATCGCGTTCGCCACGTCGACAAGCCGGTAGCGATGCCGGCGCCGTGGCGAGTGCCGCGCCAGCTCCCGCAGCGCCTCTTCGATGCCGACGCGCAAACCCCGTTGATCGAAGGCTTGATCGAGAATCGGTTCGCTCGTGGACGTCGCGGCGCCGGACCGCAGCCAGTCAAGGGCGATACCGAGGACGAACGCGCGGATCTGCAGAACGCGCGGCTCGGTGTCGGGCAGACCACCCACCCGCCGCGCAGCATCGCGCAAGTCCGCTTCGGTGACCTCCGCACACCCGTCGAGCAGCATCACCGCCGAGGTCAGTTCGGCCTCCCCGTAGTGGCGCGAGGTCACCGGAACCTGGTCGAGCACCTCGATTGCGGCAGCCCGGTCGCCCTGCCCAGCAAGAAGCCGGGCCAAGCCGAACGCCGCGCTGACCATCGCGTGGTCGGTGCGCCACAACGTTCGGTAGTACCGTGCTGCCAACTGCCGCAATCGTTTCGCATCAGGCAGATCATCCGATGCCGAGAGCAGTTCAGCGGTCGCAGCCGCCGCCAGCTTGGGCACGGCCTCACCGGGCAGCATGACGACGACCCGCTCGAAACACGCCAGCGCCGCACCGTGATCACCGGCCGACAGGCCGGCGATCCCGTCGTCCCAGTCCTCTCGCCAGTCTTCGTCGGCGCCCTCGACCGGCGCCGGTTCCGGCAGCGCGTGTACGACGTCATGGGCCTGCAGCGCCGCGGCGCGCCGACGGCCGTCGACGAAGACGTCGGTGCTCTGCAATGCCAGATCCGTGCCGAATGTGGCGGTTGGAGCATTGAAGAGCCTCGACGCTCGCGGGCTCGGAGACCCGGTCTGCTCGGCAACGATTTCGTGAAGCACGCCCCGGCATTGGTCTGCCATATCGTCGACCGACGAGAATCGTTGCGCCGGATGAGGATTGGTGGCACGGACCAGCAACCGATAGAAGGATTCATACCGGTCGAACAGAGGAACCTCGTCGCGGGCGGGCAAGGTCTCGGCGTAGGGATCGTTGGGCAGGTCAACGGTCAGCTTGGCCAGCGTCCGGCCGACGGTATAGACATCGGTGGCGATCGACGGTCCGGTTCGGACGATCTCCGGAGCCTGAAACCCCTTGGTGCCGTATATGTATCCGAAATCCCCGACGCCTGAAACCGCACCCATGTCGATCAACTCGACGTTGTCCTCGGTGAGCATGATGTTCTCGGGTTTGAGGTCGTTGTAGACCAGGCCGAGTGAGTGCAGATACGCCAGGGCCGGCATCACGTCGAGCAGATAGCCGAGCGCCTGCTCCACCGGCATCATCTGCGTGGTTTCCCCTGACAGCGTCCGCGTCTTGTCCAGGACAGCCTCCAGGGTGGTGCCGCCGAGGTACTCCATCACGATGTAGCCGACGGGGCGTCCGTCGAACCCCGGATGTTCGACGAAGTTGTAGATCTTGACGATGCCAGAGTGGTTGACCATCGCGAGGAACTGGCGTTCGGCCACCGCGATCGCCTGCGCCTTCTGCCCACCCGGCTGCAGCAGACCCTTGAGCACCACCCACCGGTCACTGACGTTCCGGTCGATCGCCAGGTAGATCCAGCCGACACCGCCGTGGGCGATACAGCCCTGGACCTCGTACTGACCCGCAACCAACTCGCCGGTCTCGAGCTGCGGGGAGAACGAATACAACGCGCCACACTGGGGGCACACTCCTTCGCTCGCCGCCGGCGCACCCGCACTCCCCCGACCCACCGGTCGCCCGCAGCCACCGCACTCCCGTTTCGACTCGGCGACAACGGGGTTGGTGAGGATTGCGTTGACCGGCTCGATGTCCTGTGCAATCGGGATCTCCACCAGGCCGTCGCCGACCCTGCGCCGGCCGGTGCGCAACCGCGGGCGGGTGGTGGCGCCTTCGACGTTGACCGGTGACGATTCGGTCACCAGCACAGCTCGCGTTCCCTCCTGCCCGGCCATGTCAGTCCCGGTACCTCGGTGACGGCGGGCTCGGCGGCGGGCCGAGGACGGACAGCCACCTGCGGTACAGCGACACCCAGGTTCCGTCGCCACGGATCCGCTCCAGGCTCGCGTTGACGGCTCGCACCAGATCCTCGCGGGACTTGTTCATTCCGATGCCGTAGGGCTCGTCTTCCAAACTGGGGCCGACCAGGTGCAGGTATGGATCCTGCACAGCCATCCCGGCCAAGATCGAATCGTCGGTGCTCACCGCGTCGGCCTGTCCCTGCTGCAGCGCCACCAGGCAATCGTCCCAATTCTGAACGGCAAGCAGGGTCGCCGTCGGTGCCACCCTGGCCACCGTGGCCAGCGATGTCGTATCCACCTGTGAACACACGCGTTTGCCCGCCAGGTCAGCCGGCCCGTGGACCGGCGAGGCTTTCGGTACGAGCAGACGCTGCCGAGCGTCGAAATACACTGTGGAGAAGGCAATCTGCTCGGCGCGCGCGCAGGTGACCGTCATCGCCTTGACCACAATGTCGACGCTGCCGTCCTGCAGGGCGCTGATGCGTTCGGGCGATGTCAGCAGGCGGAACTCCACCTCGGCGGGGTCACCGAGCAGGTCGCGGGCCACTTCGCGCGCGATATCGACGTCGAACCCGGCCAGTTCACCCGACACTGGATCGCGAAAGCTCATCAGATTGGTGCTCTGGTCGATACCCACCACCAACCGGCCTCGTTGCCGGATCGCCTGCACTGCCGGACCGGGCACATCTGAGGGACGCAAACTCGCTGTGGCATCGCAACTCTCGACCGGAGCGCCGTGGACCCCTGACGCCACCACGGCGCCGCTCGGCGTGGGCACGGTGGTCAACGAGGCCGACACCTGGACGAGTGGCTGCGTCGTGGTGCACCCCGCCACCACGGAAGCGAGGACGAAAAACCCGGCGGCCGCCCGCATCAGTGGTACTCACTCAGTCTCGGCGCGACGCCGGCGGCAACGGCGAGTGCGGCCAACACGCTGATGGCCGCGGCACCGGCGGGCAGCGCATTCAACGCCGCATATGCTCGGGTGATGCCGTCGCGCTGCCGGTCACGCAATCGGGCGATGTCCTCCCCCAGCGCCTCATCCAGGCGGGTGAACTGTTCCTTCGAGCTCTGCGGCGTGCCGTCCCGGGCGATCGCGACCGCGCCGGGATAGTCACCACGGGCCAGCTTGCCGCGGATCTCGATGTGGGCGGATCTCCAGGCGTGCAGCGCATCGTGCGCTCCTTCGACTGCATGCGCGTCGAGGATCCGGCCGACCTGCCCGGTCCGCTCTTCGAATCGCACATCGGAGAGCGAGTCGGAGCCCCGCTTGAGCAGCCCGAGGATTTCGTCCGCACGGGCCTGCTGAACCAGAATCCGCGCGGTCACCACCGATTCGAGGGGCTCGCCACCCGATGTCCGGGCGGCATTGACGCCACGCAGCAGCACCAGTCCGGCCAACGCCAGCCACACCGCGAGCACCGTCATCAACACCGATGCGACCACCAGGCCGGGGTTGAGACGACGATGGCTGCGCCTGGCCAGGAAAACCTGCGCGAGCACCAGCAGTCCCACCGCCAGCACTGCTCCCGCGACCAACGCCGGCGTCACGACGGCCGTCCGTCCGGTCGCCGTCACCGTCTCGGCCTGGGTCCGGTACAGCTGCTCGGCCGCCGGAAGCATGGATTGTTGCAGCAGTGTGGAGGCTTCGCTGAGATACGCCACGCCGATGGGGCGGCCGTCGCGGTTGGCCGCGCGAGCCGTTCCCATGATGCCCGTGTAGACCGCGAGCTGATTGGACAGATCGGTCAGCAACGTCAGTGAGCGAATATCGTTGGGCGATACCCCGTTTGACGCGGTGACCAGGCCGGCCGACGCCTCACCGACTGCGGCGTCATAGCGATCGCGGACATCGCGCGGTTCCACACCGCCGGCCAGAAACGCCGTGGCCGCGGTGGTGTTGGCCGCCGACAGGGCGCTGTAGATGCGTTGCGCCGCATCGGCGAGCGGCTCGGTGTGCAGCCGAAGAGTCTCCAGCTCGCGCTGGCGATCGGCCGTCGTCGCCGACGACGCCACGCCGATGGCGAGCACCGCCGCGATCAGGATGACCGCGATCACCGCTATCTGTCCGGGGGTGGCTCGCAGGAAGTCGACGACCGGGCGGTCCGGTTCCTCGGCGTCGGCGAGCACGGACTCGTCGAGTGTGAGCGTCTGCCGGCTCTCCAGCTCACCGCTGTGCACTCGACATCACCTCGTCGCAGGCTGGTCCGGACCAGCGGAACCGGACTCGATCAAACGCCGATGAATTTCACGGTAGCCCCCGCCAACGCGTGGCGTGGCCTTATTACGCGGCTACCACAGTCTCGGAGTCGCCCCCCGTTTTGCGGGCCAGATTCGCTCAAATTACGCCGTCGTCAACCGCCGTGTAGGCGCAGTTGACCGATAAAAGTGGTAAAGGCCATAAATTTTGCCCCGGTAGGGCCGGATCACGCGATGGGCACTTAATTCGGCCGACAACCCGCCCCACCCCGAGTATTGAAAACCCGGGCCGCCCGCGGCCGCTGACATGATTGCTGACCTGGCACTTCTTCGACGTTCGCCAGGTGTTCACCTGGCGTTCCTCGGATACCCCTTCTAGTCAACCACCAGTTGACGCTGCGCGGTGGCGATGGTTGCCAACGGCACTACCAGACAACTTCACGATTCCGGCGATGATCCGCTGCGCCGGTAGGGTCCGGTCCTCGTGGGTAGACACCGTTTGAAAATGGATCGGCGCCGCCGGTCTGCAGCCATGGCTGCGGTCGTCGCGCCTGCCGCCGCATTCCTGGTCGTCGGTGCAGACGCCGGACCGGCCAACAAGGGCGGGGCCGAGGTGGTGCCGGCAGCGGCCGTCGAGCCCGCGGCCGCCCCTGCGGCACCTGCCGTCCGCGCAGATCGCGCCGATCGCGCCGTACGCCGCAACATGCGCTTTCCGCTGCCCGTCGGCCGCGCGCCGGAAAAGGGCCTGCAGGTCGAGACCATCCTGGCGGCCCGTGCGGTCAGCGCGCGATTCCCCGAAATACTCAACATCGGCGGGGTTCGGGCCGATTCGATGAAGTGGCACCCGAATGGGTTGGCCATCGACGTGATGATCCCGAATTACGCCAGCCCTGAAGGAAAGGCGCTCGGCGACCGCATCGTCGCCTACGTGCTCGACAACGCCGATCGGTTCGGCGTGAACCACGTGATCTTCCGGCAGCACATCCTGTACCGCGGCAAGGCTCCCAGAAAGATGTCCGACCGCGGCGGGGACACCGCCAACCACTACGACCACGTGCACATCGCCACCAACGGTGGTGGATTCCCGACCGGGGACGAAACGTATCTGACGTAGCCGCTGCTACTCACCCGGGCAGCGCCCATGGAATTGCTGAGACCCCGGCGTGCCGGACCGATATCGGACCCAACCAGCGCGATGATGCAGATGTGGTTGTTGATGCGAATGTGACAAGTGGTGCGCCGACACCCGAAACGTCCGAACCAGAAACCGACCAGGCGCAGGGTGAATCGCCAACGGCTGCCGGCGAGCAGTCGCAACAGCGCGTGTGGACGATGCCCAAGCCCGAGGTGGCGCGCAAGAAAGCCGACGAGGCGGGACGGATCGCGCTCAAAGCCGGCACGGCCGTCGTCGGGGCCGTCGGCGAGGCCGCTCGATACGGAGCCCGCGCCGCAGGGCAGCTGTCCCGCGGGATCGAAGCCGTGCCGCCGACCGTGCGCCTGCTGGCTTTGGCGGGTGTGACGATGCTGTTGGGCATCGTCGGCGCGCTGGCCATGCAGAAACCCCTCGGAGTTCTCTGCATCGTCGTGGTGGTGCCGGTGTGCTCATTCGTCCTCGGCTCGCTCGCACACCGTTGGTACTGCGGGCTCGCAGGCCAACCTGCGGCGCACCCAGAGGCCCCGGCCGCAGGACCCTCGACATCGGAGCTTCAGCGTTCAGTCGAGTATGTCGACAAGAAGCTCTCCCTCGCCCTCACCGCCTTCGGCGCGGAACGTCAGCAACAGGCAATGATCGCCCTTTTCCAGGCCAAGACCGCGGTCGAACTCACGCTCGGGACCGAGCAGGACGAGACGACTCACGTCGACGCGCTGCTGTCGGTGGAAGGCCTGGACGCGCGACCGCGAATCCGGGCCGGCTCCGCACCCAAATCCTTGCGAGAGAGCAACTCTCTGGCGGCGTCATGAACGCTCGCCTGTCCGGTCAGGTCGCTCTCATCGAAGACGACTACACCTTGGTCATCAATCGTGGCGCTGAGGCAGGTGTCGTGCCAGGCATGGTCTTCGCCGTGCACTCCGACTCCGACCAGGTGATCACCGATCCCGAATCCGGTAGGGAATTGGGCAGACTCACGCGCGAAAAGCTTCGGGTGAAGGTGTTCGACGTGCAGCCGCTGTTCTCCCGTGCGCACACCTTCGCCAGGACCGACGACTTCTACGGCCTGTTTCAAGCGACAGCGGTGGTCACGGTAGACGTCGGTGACAGCCTGGAGCTGGTGGCGGGCGAAGCCGAGACTCGACGGGCCGCGTCGGGATAGCGCGTCCGGCGACCACCGCCGGCGCATAGGACTGAAGGCGGGTTTCCCAGGCCGGGAAACCGACCGGTACGGGAAGCATTTCGTTGCCGCAGATCAGTCTGCGAGGGCTTCTGAGTTTCGGCTTTTGAACTGCGTCTCTCCGTCATTGTCGCGGGTACGGCGAACGGATTGTGTCGGCGGCCTGGCGGATCAAGGTGCGGTGGGCGGGATACCCGCCGGAGGCGACACAGCCATTGCACATATTGCGATCTATGCATATGTTCGAGGTAGGCCCCGAAGGGTGAAGGTCCGAATAGGACACGGGCCATGTGCGTCGCGCCACTACTACTCGATCCGCGGATGCCCAGCGCTTCGGCGATCCCCGCCGACCGGGCCAATCTGCTTCCCGCACAAGGCGCGGCACACGATTCGCAGCAGCACACCAATGCGAGATGGAGGTAACGGAATGTTCGAATTCACTGAAACCATCACCATCGATGCATCGCCGTCGGCCGTCTGGGACGTGATGATTGACCTTGAAGACTGGTGGCCGCCGTCCAATCCCGAACACGAGAGCCTCGAACGCCTCGACGATCGCGGCATCGAGGTCGGCGCCCAGATTCGGATTCGGGAAAAGGTCGCCGGGATTCCCTGCGTCGCCGACGGTGAGATAACCCGCGTTGACCCCATGTCGGCGGTCACGTGGGAAGCACGCGCGCAGTACAAATGGTGGGGTGTGCCGGTTCCGATTGGCGAGGGGGTTACCTGGCGCATCCAGCCCGGCGACCAAGACGCCACGCAGGTGAGCGCCCACGTGTGGGCAACGTATCCGCGTGGCCTGTTCGGCCGTTTTGTGGGCTTCGTTTTCACCCGCCTGCTCGACGGCATCGAGAAGGACCGTGAGCACGCCCGCACCGAACTGCGGTACTTGAAACGAGTCATCGAGGCGAGCGGCTAAGGCAGTCGTTCAGACAGGGCGAGGCCCGGTGTTGTGGTGCCGGGAAAGCCTCGTGACGGAACGGCCATCGTGCCTGTGCGGACCGATCGCCGAGCTGCGCGGCGCAAGCGTCGCGTCAGGCGCCCACGGCTCCGACGGTGCCTTGCCGACGCGGTCGGGATGCAATTCTGATTGGTCTCGCAAGCGACAAAACCCGCTCCGACACTGGTCAGAGCGGGTTTTGAACTGTCGGGCTGACAGGATTTGAACCTGCGACCACTTGACCCCCAGGCATCGCAAGTGTGTTCGCCCATGTTCGCGGATGTCCCCTATCCCGTTGCACGCCAATGGTTTACGACGTTAGCGAACGTGCGCGTACATCGGCGGAAATGGGCGGAATTCTGGCCTGGTTTGGGTACGCGTTTGGGTACGGGGTGGGTGCAGGTACACCACCGGCGACGGAGAGGCGCGCCTTACTCGGGTGTCCTTCCGTAAGGAGAGCGGTTGACACCCACCCCGCGTTTCATTCCCACGTCGAACGCGGTCTCAGCCGACGACGACCTTGGTCACGAACTCGTAGTGATGCAGCCGGCGGCGCAGGATGTGCCGCTCCACGCCACCATCGAGGGCGAGCCCGGTGCTGTCGTCTTCGGTGGCGACGTACGGGCCCCAACCGATGCGGATCCCCAACTCGGGTACCGGCCAGGGCAGCACGGCCTGGGGTGCGAGTAGCACTCGGTACCGGGTGACGACGCTACTGCCACCCACTGCCGAGACAATGGTTTGCTCGGCATCGACCGGGGAGACCGCCGCCGGGTATTCCTGGCTGTCGGTCCAGATCAGCGTGTCGTTGCCCATGTCGTCTATGCCGATGGTGGCAACCCAGAGGTCGACCCGGTCGGGCCACAGCATTAGACGGCCCTCCGTCGATACCTGTTGAGCACGAACAGCTCTGCCAGTGTCCAGCCGTTGAATCCGCCCCGAATCGACACGTTGCCCACGTCGGTGGAGAGCTGTTCGGGGTTGGCGACCAGGCGCGCTGTCGCGGTGGTGATGACCGCGGCCAGGTCGTCGGCCGGCTCGGTGCCGGTGAATCCCTGATCGCGGGTGTAGGCCCGTGCCATTGCGGTGATGATGGTGACGTGCTGCCCAGCCAGGGCGACGACGGTGGTGTCGTCGCCCTGGCCGAGGAAATCGGCCACCTGTTGACCGGTGACAGCCACGGCTACGGCGCGTCGGTGCCGATAATGACGGCCTCGGGGTGCAGCAGGCCGAGGTCATAGCGGGCGGTGACCCGCAAACCCACCTCGTCAAACTCGGCGTAGCGCTCGTTGAGCACGGTCACCGAGGGGGCGACGTCGCGGGCCACGGCGATCTGACTGGTGTCGGCCAGGATGAACTTGCCGGCGGGCACCTTGTTGGACACGGTCACCGGAATGCCGAACAGTCGCAGCGTTTCCCCGGCGTGGATGTCGCCCTCGAACAGGTACTTGTTCGATCCGGTGGCTTCCTTGAGCTTGCGCAGCTCGATCCAGTCCGATCCGTTGATGAACCACCGGTTCGGGGTGACCTCGGCGGCATACGCGAGGTCAATCGCGTCAAGCATGGTGTCGGGCAGCGCCTTGTCCCACACGACGGGCTGTGTGCCGACCTGCGCGAGGATGCCGGTGATCGAGTTCGCCGCACCGGTCCCGGACAGCAGAGCGGTGTCCAGTGCGTTGGACACGTCGGTCACGAGACGCTGTTTGAGCACCGAGTCGATGCCGATCACGGACTGGCGCACCAGTTCCCGTGTGTAGCGCAGGATGATTTTCAGCGATGTACGGGTCGACGGCATCAGCACGAGCTCATCGAAACCGACGTCGCCAGTGTCGGGGATCTGGGCACCCTCGGCAACGAATCCAACGGTCGCGCCGCTGGCGAGCTTGGGGACGCGCAGCTGGGCGCTGGTGTCGAACACGCGGACACCGCTGGACAACACGATGCTGGCAGCTTCGAGGGGTTGGACCAGGATGCTCGATACCTGGTCTGCGAGTAGTTCGGGGTTGGCCGAAGTGGTCTCGGTCATGATTGCCTCCTGGGCGATAGCTGGGGAAGTGTTCACCCGCGCCACCAGGACGACTGAAGGGGCCGCGTTCCAGACGCGACCCCTTCACTATACCCCTGGGGGTGTCCTCAGCCGTTGCCGCGCAGAATCGCAGCGAGGTCGACGGTACTGCCGGACGGTGTTGCACCTTGCCCGATTTCGCCGATCGGCCGTCGGGCGGCCAGGTGTGGCTTTGCAGTCAGCAAGTCCTCGATCGCACCAGCCAGTTTGTCGGGGTCGGCAAGGTGGTCGGCGTCGAACGGCAGGTCGGTCGGGTCAGCCAACCGGCCTGTAGCCCGGACGAGTTCGGTGTGCAGCCGGGTTGCGAGAGCGTCGGCCTGCTGGGCACGCTGTCGGTACTTGCCGTTTTCCTGCCGCAGCTTCTCCACGTAGTCCCGCGAGAACGTCTCGGGATCCTGCTCGGATTCCGACTCCGACCCTTCGCCGGGGGCGTCGATCTGGGCGACACCCTCCTCGGGGGTCGCGTTTGAAACGCCACCCTCGGACTGGGTTTCTTCGGGCACCTCGGTCGTCTCAGCGTTGTCGGTATCGGTCATTACGATGCTCTCCTACTTCTGGTGAGTTGGGTTTCTCGGATGCCCTCAGCCCATACGGGCCTCGGGACGCATGCGCAGCCGGCGTGTGTCGGCATGCGGTGATTTTTCGGCCACACCCGACCGTCGCGGTACCACCACAGGCACAACTGACACGGGTCGCCGTCGAGGTGGCGCACCCACCCCTCGGTCAGCGTGGATTCACGGATCGCGTCGGAATACGTTCTGGCGGCAGTGTTGAGCGGTTCAGCGCGACCGAGACGGCCCACGATCTTCTCCGGCACATCCGATGCCCTCGCAGTGTCGAGGACGCTGGTCGCGGCCTTGGCGAGCCGTTCGGTGTCATCGAGGACCGGCAGCCCCAGCACCGGTGTTGCCGTCCTGGTAGCAATCGTTGCCTCGGCGGCAAACGCGGTTTCGGCCAGTGATGCGGCGCGACCGTTGTACGTCGCCAGGACCGCAGCCAGTGACGCGCTGAACAGGTCGTCGCCCAACTCCCCTATCTGCGCCCACAACGCCACAGCCGCCGCTTCGGATTCACCAGCCAAGGCGAGCAGCGCCAACTGATACGGGGTCATCAGCCGACCAGCTTCGACAGATCGACGGCCTGGGAGTCCAGGGCCTCAGCGCGTCGGGCGGCGCGGATCGCGGCAACCTCGTCGTCGGAGTAGCCCAACCGCTTCAGCGCGTACGAGGCCGGTAGCAGGTTGGCGGCGAACAGCTTGGTCACCGCATCCGCTTCCTGGGCAACGCTTCTCGTCGCCGCATCGGCCCACTGCACGCGGCAGTCCACACGCAGCGGATCGGCCCCGTCGCGCACGGCGACGACCAGGCGGGCCACGTCCTCCCACGACCGGCCGAACTGCGCCTGGCGGGCCTCAGCACGCGCCGTCAGACTGGCCTCTGATGCTCGCAGCGCATCCGCCGATGCGGGGTTGTCGTGACTGATGCCGAGGTAGTGCGCCGGCAGGCCGGACACCGCAGAGATTTGGGTGAGCAGAATGTCCACTGCGTTGGAGTAGCCGCCCATGTTCGCGGCGTCGAGCTGACCGAACTTCGCGACCTCCCCCTCGGCAATCATCATCCGCGTGCCCTCGGGGTACGGGTTGACCGACTCGGTTTCGCCGGTCTCGGCCCCGGTCTCATCGAGCACCGGCACCTCTTCGAGCTCCACACCGGTAGCCCAGCGGCGAGGCCGGCCGGTGTACTCCGAGGCCACCATCAGATCGGCCAGGATCTTGTTCAGCGCGTCGACCAACGGCTTCAGATCCTCAATCTCGCTAACACCCTCATCGAGGATGCGGTCGGAGTTGAGCAGCCGAACCACCGGCACCACACCCAACGGGTTGGCGATCTCGTCCACCACTTTGAACCCGGCCGTGGTGGCACCGGTGTGGTTGGCCCGGTACCGGGTGATCACCTGCGGCCCGTACACGACAGCCTCGGTCGTGGTCGCCGTCTCCCACCGCTTGATCGCGGCCGTCAGGGTGCGGGTACTGGGATCACGTAAACAAGCCATCTGCTTAGCGGACTCCACGGTGACCTTGGGCCGGCCGAACGCATCCGCCCACACGATCACGTAGGACGCACCGAGTAGCAGTGCTTCGCGGTGCGCCACAACGGACTCCTGGTCCATGTCGTTGCGCAGCCAGTCCGGCCACACATCGGCGCCGGAGAATCCGGTCACCCGCAGACGTTCGGCCAGGCTGGTCACGGCCACCCTGGGAATGTTGGTAGCCATCCGCCCGAACCGAGTGCCCAGTGCCGCCTTCGACTCCGGGGACAGGAATGCCAACGGCTGGGTACCGGAGTAATAGCGTTCCAGCTCACCGTATTTCGCTACCGGTTCATCGAGCTTCTGCAACAGGGTGGTGAGTGTGTCGGTCATTTGAAACCTCGTGCTTTCTTTCTCGTGCGATGGGTTGCACGCCAGGTGGCGCGACTGTGAGCCATGACCAAACAAGCGGCCAGGTCGATCTTTCGGGCAGCCCTAGACCGGGACGCCTTGTCCAGACGGATGCCTCGGGCGTCCTCCCGAATCACCGCAGCTGCCACATGTTCGGCTAATTGCGGATCCCCGCTGTGGGACATGCGGCCGTTCACCGCAGCCGAGTACAGGTCGGTGGTCGCTGCGGTCAACCGGCTTGGGCTATGCGGGAACTCGACTATCGGTAATTTCTCGGCTTCCAGGGCCTGCATGGTGCGGGTCCACCGGAACGGGTCAGCGATGACCTCGACGACGCGCCACCGCTTGCAGGACTCCCGGATGACCTGCTCGACCTCGGCGACCGGCACCCGATAGTCCCCATCCCCCGGTGGCCGCTGCCACACCTGGATCTTGTCGAAATGCGGTTCCGCCGAGACCGTGGCGACCAGCAGAGCCGTCGTGTCATCAGAAAACGAACCATCGAGGGCCACCACTACCTCGGCGCCGTCGGGCACCGGTGCCGTCGTGGACAAGCTGTCCCACACTCCCGGCGGCAGGAACGCGCCGTCGTCGTCGGCCGGCAACTGACACAACCGGGCACGCCGGAACGTCGATTCTCGAGTCTTGGGCGGCAGCAGCGCAGCGAGAGCGTCACGGTGCAGGTAGTCATCTAGCGCCGGATTCGCCAACTCCCAGCAGTGCACACAGTTGACCGGGTGATCCTCGAAACCCGCTGCGCTGTACTCCCGGAACCGCAACGACATGTCCCCGGGATGATCGCGGTGATACTCCCGCAGCGACAGCAACACCTGATCGTCCAACTTCGGGCCCGGTGTCCCGATGGCCACCACGACCGAGCGTTCCCGCTTGCCCTGGGCGAGCTGGACAATCTCAAACACGTCGCGGTTGATCACCCCGGCCTCGTCACAGATCGCCATGACGTAATCGAGACCCTCCAACGCGGCCGGGGACGCCGGCAGACACGAGAACGTCGAATCGGTCAGCGGCAACACCAACTTGTCGGCGTACACATAGCAGCGAGACGACAGATCCTCGGACAGCTCCACCATCCGCCGAGCCGCCGAAAACGCCAGACCGGCCTGCCTCTCATCCACGGCGACCACCACGACGTTCGCACCCTCACCCCAGCAGAAGAACGCATACAGAGCGATAGCGGCGTTCAACGTGGTTTTGCCTTGCCCGCGCGGCAGCATCAACCCGACAGTGCGAGCACCGGAGTCGAGCACATCCCGCACGATGTCCATCTGCCACTCACGCGGCCGAAACACACCCCGCGCACCCGTACCCTTCGGCACCCGGATGAACTTCTCGCAGAACTTCACGAACCGCTCCGACTCCACATCGGACTGCGGCCGAAACGGCAACGGGCGGTCTGCGTTTTCGAGCTTGCCCTTGTTCCCGGACCTCACCCACCACCCCCCTTATTGAAAACCATTGTCGTCTTCATTCCCCCCTGCGCCTTGCGGCCGGGAGGGGAAGCGTGCCCTTGGGGGTATCCCCCCTGGTCACAGGCTCGCTGAGCGACGTTCACGCGCTCGCGGCCTTTCGTGGTGGGTCGACGTTTCTGACTCGCGACAAGGCGCGTGAGGACTGCTTGCGCCTCGTCGTGCGTGAACTTGTTGCCGCGCTTGCCGTTACAGGATCGGCAGAGCACTCGACAGTTCTCCTCGGCGTACACCAGTTCGGGGTAGTCGGAGATGGGCAGGATGTGGTCAACGGCGAGAGCTTTTGTTGCACCGCAGAACTCGCAGAACGGAGACAGGCGGCGTAGACGCTTGCTTAGGTTCTTCCACCGGGTCGGGTTGCTGCGGATGTGGTGGCGTTCGCGTTCGTCGGCGGGCCGGCAGCCCGGGCAGTAGGTGCCCGGGCTCGGCTCTCCGCAGAACAGGCAGGGTTTGTTCACCATGTGAGGTCTGTCTCGAACTCACGCGGCGGCTCGGGGTTGTCGACGTCAGTGCGGCCCCATGCAACCCACTCGCCACGTTCGGTGTCGTAGCGGTACTCCACGCGGTCATGGACGAAGTGCCCACTGCGGGCGGCACTGAGGATCTGGAGGACCGCGCCGGGGTCAGGTTCGGTAGGCCGGCCTTTCAGTGCCTTGGCGCCTGCGCGTAGTTCCTTGCGTGCGGCCTTGAGGTGGTTGAGGTCTGCCAGGTCGAAGCCGATGATCATGGGCTCGTCCTCGTCGGGGCCTGCGATGGTGACGTAGGCCAGGCACTCGTGCGGGGCAACTTGGTAGGCGTAGACGGTCCCGTCGACAGGCTCGAGAATGTTGTCGGTCATGAGTTGTTCCCTTCGTTGTTGTTGGCTTGCGCTTTCCAGGTTCGGAATGCCTTGCCAGTCCGGTCGTTTCGCCAGCCGAGGCGCTCTCGGGCGTCCTTGATGGTGGCGGGGGGTGGGTCGAGTCCGGCGATAGCTGCCACGTCGTCGGGATCGGCGGCCTCGTCTGGGTTACGTTCGTCGCCGTTGGGGGCCGCGATACTGCACTTGCCGCCGAGGATCACGAACTTGCCGCACAGTGGTTCTCGGTCACCGGCTGGTGAATGGCGACGTAACCCGCCGTGGCGGTCCTTGTTGATACTCAGGTAGGCGGATCCGCCTTTGTCCGGCGTGAATGCACTGTCGACCTTGACGCGGATGCTGGTGCCACCGATGGCCCGCTTTTTGGCGGCGGTGCCAGTGGAACCGAACGCTCGGGAATCGGAGCCTTTGGCGAGGTGGTCGATCCCGATGACGCACGCACCGGTTTTCGTCAGCGGCTTGATGACTCGGGTGTGTACGTCGGTGAAGTCGTCAGCCGAGTTGCTCCCCGCCCCGAACAGCGGCAGTAGTTCGCCGATGCTATCGATGATCACGAGCGTGGGTTTCCAGTTACTCATGTCCTCGATGACCGCGATTGCCTGGGCGCGGTCGGCCGGTTCGACGTAGAGGAACCGGTCGGGGTCGCGGAGTGCGTCCTCGGCGGCGCCAAAGTCGATCTGGCGGTTCACCGTGGAGTCGGGGCCGTTGTGGTCGAGGTCAAGTCGCAGCACCTTGCCACCGGTCTTTAGTTCCTCCACTGTGGCGTAGTCACAGAGCAGTGTCTTGCCGCTCTCGGGATCACCGAAGAAGACGTTGAACTGGCCGCGGTAGGCCAGGCCAACCCCATCGCTACGTCGGCAGACCTCCGGGGCCGGTGGATCCGGTATGCCGTCGTCGAGTAGTTCGGCAATGTTGACGTACCCGCACTCGGGATTTCGGATCGGGAACGATCCGGGAACGTTCCCGAGAACATGCAGGTCAGGGCGCCGGGAACGTTCCGCACCCCTATGTGGGAACGTTCCCGGGAACTCGTCGGGTGGTTCATCTGGTGGCGGCACGTCGGCGTAGGGGTCTGTCACGCGCCGACTTCCCAGCGTTCGGCAATAGCTCGGACCAGATCGCGGTCTGCTCCCCCACGTCGCCAGAGTCCGCGCATCGCGGGCAGGTTCGGCGCCGGGGTGAGACCCTGGACCATCAGGTGCTGGGCGGCATCCCGATAACCGTCGATGTACTGATCGGTGGCGTTATCGGAGTCGTTGTGGCACTCACATGTCCAGGGGTCGACGTGGCCGCAGCCGAGAGCGGTCAGCCGTTGCGTTGCGGCTCGTCGGCGCCGGAGTCCGGCGATATAGTGGTGTGCATCAGCTGTTGTTGACGCCGCCCCGTTGCCCGCGGGGCGGCGTTTTTCGTTGTCGAGCATCTAGTCCTCCTGGGTGATGCTGGTGATGTAGTTGGCGATGGATTCGCCGGTGATGAAGGCGCGGCGGCCGATGCGGCAGCGGACCAGGTGGCCCTCTTCGATGAGCTTGTAGAGGGTGGTTCGACCGATGCCGCCGAGTTCGTTCTGTGCGTCCTCGATGGGTACGAGGTGGCGCACAAGTTCGCGTGTTTGCATGTCACCTCCTCTCAAGAGATGCGTTGTTGTGCAATGCGATTGGGTCACTGTGGAGTTTTCAAGCAACGTGCGCCGGTGTTCGTTGGCGCTTCCGGGTGTTCCGGCGTTGTTGACAGTCTGTCCCATGCAGCGCACACTGACACGTGACAGAAGGTGTCAATTGCAGAGTTCCTGATGGCCCATTGAGAGGGGATGACGTTGCGAGGACTTCTCGTTGAGATGCCCGACGGCGGTGTTGTCGAGGTGACAGACCCCGACCTGGTGCCAATGGGCGACGTGTTCGCCTGCCGAAAGCTCACCTACACGCACGACGGCGGCGATAACAAACCGTCGTGCCGGATCGTGTTCGAGGTACAGAACGGCGTACCGGCCTGCACCAGCCTCGCGATCGAATCCAGACCCGGAACGCCAGTCCGCGCGAAGGACCTGACCGCGGTGAAGCTCGACAACATCAGGGACGACGCTTTCGCGGCGGGTGGTGTCTACCGCAGCAATCCAAATGGCGGTTACGTACGGACGTGGGGGCCGGCGTCGTTCCTGCGAGACCGCAAGGAGACCGAGCGCGCGGGCCGGCACCGGAAGATGACGCCGGAACTTCTGTCTCAGGTAGCCGAGGTACATAAGGCGACACCGACTGCACGCATTGCTGCGGTTGAGGCGGCGTTCGGAATCTCCGAGCGACAGGCAAAGCGGTACATCAAGGCGGCTCGGGAAGCGGGGTTGCTCGATGGCTAAGCGTGCGAACGGCGAGGGCAATATCCGGCAGCGGCCTAACGGACGCTGGGAGGGCCGGGTGTCCTACGTCGACCCGGTGACCGAGAAGCGCCGCTCGGTGTCGGTGTACGGGGCGACGGCTGCAGAGTGCCGCAAGGAATTGAAGAAGGTTCGCCAGCGCATCGAGGGCGGGCAGCCGGCCAAGGATGCGCCGGACACGGTGGCGTCGTGGTTGAAGCGGTGGCGTGCGGCGTCGTTGGCGGCGTCGGATCGCAAGGCAACTACCAAGTCCCTGTACGGGTCACTGTCTCGCAAGCATCTGGAGTGCACTGCCATCGGCAGTAAGCGGCTGGACCGGTTGAAGCCGTCCGATGTCGAGGCACTGATAGTCGAGCTGCGCGGCAACAAGCTGGCTGACTCCACGGTGCGGCAGGTGTACACAGTGCTGCGCCAGGCGCTCGACGTGGCGGTGCGGGACGGACTGTTGGCGGCGAACCCGGCTACCAAGGTGAAGCGGCCAGGGGTCGCGCGACAAGAGGCGAAGTACCTCCCGGCTGCCGACGTGGCGCGACTGCTCGACGCGGCGCGCGGTCTCCGCTACTACGTGGCGGTGGTGGTGATGGCGGCAACCGGTTTGCGCCGCGGCGAGGTGGCCGGCCTGTTGTGGACCGACGTGGATCTCGACAAGGGTGAGTTGACCGTGCGTCACACCCTGTCGCGAGTGGATGGTGCGCTGGTGTTGACCGAACCCAAGACGGACCGGTCGCGGCGGCGGGTGCCGCTGCATGCCGGTGTGGTGACGGCGCTCAAAGGGTGGCGGACACAGCAGCTACAGGAACGGCTCGCGGCGGGTGATCAGTGGACGGATACCGGGGTGGTGTTCGCCACCGAGTTGGGCACGATGCTGGATCCAAGGAACTTGCTGCGCACGGTCGAGTTGGCGGCGGCCAAGGTAGGCATCGAGGACGTGGGTGCCCACACGATGCGGCATTCCGCT
Source organism: Mycobacterium sp. DBP42 (assembly GCF_005924235.1). Taxonomy (NCBI): domain Bacteria; kingdom Bacillati; phylum Actinomycetota; class Actinomycetes; order Mycobacteriales; family Mycobacteriaceae; genus Mycobacterium; species Mycobacterium sp. DBP42. Next base: position 22,331 of record NZ_VCMY01000027.1, on the reverse strand, counting down.
GCGGTGGCGTGGCTGGAGTCGGGGGTGCATATCAAGGCGACCGCGGACCTGCTCGGGCACTCGTCGATCAGCATCACGGGCGACCTGTACGGGCACACCAGCGATGACACGGCGCGGGCCGCGGTCGACGGCCTGGGCACTGCCCTCGGGCTCTGACAACGAATCGGTGGAAGGAGATGCGATCTGGTTTGGGTACACAGTTTGGGTACGGCATGAAAAAAGGCCGCTTCCGAACCTCGGAAACGGCCTCTGATCTGTGGTCGGGCTGACAGGATTTGAACCTGCGACCACTTGACCCCCAGTCAAGTGCGCTACCAAGCTGCGCCACAGCCCGCTTGCTTCCGGCTAGCACCGGCAGCGAGTCGAAAGCTTACCGTAGAGACCCGCTTTCACCCCAATCGCTCCCCCTGCGCGTCACCGGGCGGCGGTGTCCGGCTCGTCTGCCAGCTCTTCTTCGGCAGGCTCCTCGGCGTCGAGCGCCTCGGGCAGGTATTCGGGGGCCCGGGAGACTCGCCAGGCGTACAGCACCAGCCCGGCCCAAAGAACCACGATCGCGACGCACACGGCCGTCGAGGCGGCGCCGTGAATGCCGAAGTACTTCAACAGCTTCTGAGCGTTGCTCAGGACGATCACACCGCCCACCGTGGTGCCCAGCAGTGCTGGACTGATCTTCGACACCAGCCACGCTGCCAGCGGCGCGGCGAGCACTCCACCCACCGCCAATCCGGCCACCACGGGGAGGTTGTGCAGGAAATCCTGCCGCAGACCCACCAGAAAGCCCAGCGATGCCGACACCGCGACCAGGAACTCCGAGGCACTCACCGAACCAATTACCGTCCGGGGCGCGGTCTTGCCCCGCGACAGCAGCGTGCTGGTCGTGATCGGGCCCCAGCCGCCACCTCCGGACGCATCGATGAACCCGCCGAACAGCCCGAGCGGGGTGAGGAACTTGGCAGTGTGCGGAGTGCTGCCCGACCGCAGGGCCGGCGGTGTGCGCAATGAAAACCGCAGGAGTACATACACCCCGATGCACAGCAGGATCGTGGCCATCAGCGGGGCGGCGTCTTCGGTCGACAGCGACGAGAGCACTGTCGCTCCGAGGAACGCGCCGGTCGCGCCCGGTACACCGAGCTTGAGCACGATGCCCCAGTCGATGTTCTTGAACCGCCAGTGCGACAGACCCGACGCCAAGGTGGTACCCACCTCGGCCAGGTGCACCGCGGCGCTGGCCTGCGCCGAAGCCACGCCGCTGAGCACCAGGAGGGTCGAGGCAGTGACACCGAAGGCCATCCCGAGCGCACCGTCGACCAACTGGGCTCCCAGGCCGACGAGCGTGAAGATCAGAAGCGAACGCATGGGTTCGGCTGCTTTCGATTGTGGTCGCGCAGCGACCTGACGATTGACGGGCGCGGATCAGCTGCGCGCGCGACACCATTCGTCGAAAGCCATCAACCGGCGCGACGGCCAGAACGGCTCGAGAGCAGCAAGGGTGGACGGTGCGGTGCGGTACGCGCGCTCGGCCACCGGGTCACCCCTCTCCCTCGTCGTCAGACAGACTGAGCAAGCCTACAAGAGTCCGGACCAGATCGCGCCAACGGGCTCAGACCGTCAACAATCGGTACAGCCCGATCAAGCCCACCACCACGATCACGGCCCGCAACGCGTTCGGCGACAGCCGCCGGCCGTAGTGCGCGCCCAGGAAGCCGCCGATCAACGAACCGACCGCGATCAGGCCTGCCGCTTCCCAGCTGATCCGGTCGAACGCCACGATCGTGTACGCCAGTGCGGCCACGACATTGACCAGCAGCGACAGCAAGTTCTTGGCGGCGTTCATGCGCTGCATCGACTCTGGCAGCAGGGCACCCATCACCGCGATCAGCAGGATCCCCTGGGCCGCGGTGAAGTAGCCGCCGTAGACACCGACGGCGAACGTGCCGATCACCAGCACCGCCATGCGACCCGGACTCACGTGATCGGCGGATTGCCCTGAGGCCTCGGCGCGTCGCCGCGCCCAGCCCTGGATCCGTGGCCCGACGACCACCAGCACCAACGCCAGGATCAGCAGGACCGGCACCACGGTGACGAACACCTTTTCCGGCAGGTGCAGCAGTAGCCAGGAGCCCAGACCGGCACCGATCAGTGATCCGGGAATCTGCCAGCGCAGCCGCTTCCACTGCCCGCGCAGTTCCCGCCGATAGCCCCAGGTACCCGAAACCCCGCCGGCAACCAGACCGACGGCGTTGGACATCGTCGAGGTGACCGGCGGAATTCCCAGCGCCACCAGCGTCGGGAAGGTGATCAGCGTGCCCGAACCGACGATGGCGTTGATCGCACCCGCGCCGACACCGGCCAGCGCGATCAGGATCATGTGGGTGACCGACACTCGGGCCAGCCTATCGGCCCGAGGGGTCAGCGCCTCTTGGGTGCGCCGTGCTGGATGGTCGCTCCGCTAGCGCTTCGCTCCGCGCTTCTCCCGGACCCGGACATTGATCCGCACCGGGCTGCCCTCGAAACCGAACTGCTCACGCAGCCGGCGCTCCAGGAACCGGCGGTAGCCGGCCTCCAGGAACCCGGAGGTGAACAGCACGAAGGTCGGCGGCCGGGTGGCGGCCTGGGTGGCGAACAGGATCTTGGGCTGCTTGCCGCCCCGCACCGGCGGCGGCGTCGCGGCCACGATCTCTTTGAGGAAGTTGTTGAGCTGGCCGGTCGAGATCCGCTTGTCCCAGGACGCCAGCGAGGTCTCCAGGGCCGGCACCAGCTTCTGCACGGCCCGACCGGTCATGGCCGAGATGTTGACCCGCGGCGCCCACTGCACCTGGACCAGTTCGCGGTCAATCTCCTTGTCCAGCAGGTAACGCCGGTCTTCGTCGACCAAGTCCCATTTGTTGAACGCGATGACCAGTGCACGGCCGGCATCGATCACCATCGACAACACCCGTAGGTCCTGCTCGGTCAGCGGCTGAGAGGCGTCGATCAGCATGATCGCCACCTCGGCCGCATCAATCGCGCCGTGGGTGCGCACCGAGGCGTAGAACTCGTGTCCGCTGGCCTGGCCGACCTTACGCCGCAAACCCGCGGTGTCGACGAAACGCCAAGTCTTGCCGCCCAATTCGATCAGCGAGTCGACGGGGTCGACCGTGGTGCCCGCGACATCGTGCACCACCGAGCGCTCGTCGCCGGCCAGCCGGTTCAGCAGCGAGCTCTTACCGACGTTCGGCTTGCCCACCAATGCCACGCGGCGTGGCCCGCCGCCACCGCTGCCGGCCACCTCCGAAACCTCGGGCAGCTTCTCCATCACGGTGTCCAGCAGATCGGCGACGCCGCGCCCGTGCATGGCGCTGATCGAGTGCGGCTCACCGATGCCCAGCGACCACAGCGCCGCGGCGTCGGATTCGCCTCGCTGCGTGTCAACCTTGTTGGCCGCCAAGAAAACCGGCTTGCCCGACTTGCGCAGCATCCGGGCCGCCGCCTCGTCGGCCGAGGTGGCGCCGACGACGGCGTCGACGACGAGGATGATCGCGTCGGCGGTACGCATCGCCACCAGCGCCTGATCGGCCACCAGCTGCTGAAGGCCTTTGGCGTCGGGCTCCCAGCCGCCGGTGTCCTGCACCATGAACCGGCGGCCCAACCAGTTCGCGTCGTAGGACACCCGGTCGCGGGTGACCCCGGGGATGTCCTGCACGACGGCTTCGCGACGGCCCAGGATCCGGTTTACCAGAGTCGATTTCCCGACGTTGGGCCGACCGACGACGGCCAGCACCGGCGGTGGCGTGGCGGCCTCCTCCAGCACCTCGGCGACTTCGTCACTGAACTCCCAGTCACTTTCGTCCGACCAGGTGCCGTCCCCTTCAGAGACGTTCATCGCCGTACCCCCGCATGCTGGGTCACCAGGTCGAGAAGGTGTGCCACGACCTGTGTTTGGTCCATGTCGCTGGTGTCGACCACCAGGGCGTCGTCAGCCGCGCGCAACGGCGACACGGCGCGAGTGGAATCGAGGTGGTCGCGCCGCTGCACGTCGGCGAGCACGGTCTCGTAATCGTCGGGCAGACCGCTCGCGATGTTCTGGGCATTGCGTCGCCGGGCCCGCTCCTCCGCCGACGCGGTCAGGAAGATCTTGACGTCGGCCTTGGGCAGTACCACGGTGCCGATGTCGCGGCCCTCGACCACCACACGTCCACCCGAGGACGCCAATTGCCGCTGCAACTCGACCAGCCGCGCACGCAACCCGGGCACCGCCGAGACCGCCGACACCGCGCGGGTCACCTCGTCGCCGCGGATCTCGGCGGAGACGTCTTCACCGGCCAGGTAGGCGCGGTCCTCACCGGGGTCCGAACCGACGCCGATCACCGCACCCGAGGCCACCGCGTCGATCGCTGCGGCGTCGCTCAGATCGACCCCGGCCCGCAGCACCGCCAGCGTGACGATCCGGTACATCGCACCGGTGTCCAGGTAGCTCGCACCCAGCGCTTGCGCCAAACCTCTTGAAACCGAGGACTTTCCGGTTCCGGCCGGGCCGTCGACCGCCACCACCAGAGATCCGCTCACATTCCCACCGCCTGATAAAGCTCGCCGATTTCCTTGCGGCTGAGCGCCCTGATACTGCCCGGCCGCTGCTCACCGAGAGCCACCGAACCGATGTCGGTGCGGACCAGTTCCTGCACCGGGAAGTCCACCGCGGCCAGCATCCGCCGCACGATGCGGTTGCGGCCCTCGTGGAGGGTGACCTTGACCAGCGTCTTGCCCGGAACCGTGTCCACCACCGCGAAGTCGTCTACGTGGGCCGGGCCGTCGTCCAGTTCGACACCGGCGCGCAGCTTCTTGCCCAGCCCCCGCGGCACCGTGCCGATCACCGTCGCCACATAGGTTTTCGGGATCTCGTAGGACGGATGCATCAGCCGGTGGGCGAGCTCGCCGTCGTTGGTCAGCAACAGCAGGCCCTCGGTGTCGGCATCGAGCCGGCCGACGTGGAACAGCTTCTTGTTACCCCGAACCCGGTGCTCGACGAGGTCTCCGACGCACGGCCGGCCTTTCTCGTCGGACATCGTGGACAACATGCCGCGCGGCTTGTTGATCGCCAGATACACCAGGGTGTCGTCGAACACCACCCGCGAACCGTCCACCCGGATCTCGGCCGTCGCCGGGTCGACGCGGGTGCCCAGCTCGGTCACCAGTCGGCCGTCGACCTCTACACGGCCATCGGTGATCATTCTTTCGGCCACCCGCCGGGACGCAACTCCGGCCTGTGACAACACTTTCTGCAGCCGTACGCCTTCTTCGCCCCGCACGCGAGGAGGACCAAAATCGTCAGCCATGTCAGTCCTTGTCCACGTCGAACGCCGGCGGCTGATTGTTGCCGGGTGAGCCACCGTTGAGTTTGGCGAAACGCGGCTCGTCACCGAGTGATTCGCTCAGATCGTCGATCACGTCGACATCGGGCAGCAATGGCGCGATGTCGGGCAGATCGGACAGCGAGGTCAGGCCCAGCCGCTCGAGGAACAGGTCGGTGGTGGCGAAGCTGGCCGCGCCGCTGTCGGGGTCGTTGCCCGCCTCGGTGATCAGACCGCGCGCCACCAGGGTCCGCATCACCGCATCGACGTTGACGCCGCGCACCGCACTCACCCGCGCCCGGGTCACCGGTTGCCGGTAGGCCACCACGGCCAGGGTCTCCAGGGCAGCGCGGGTCAGTTTGGAACGAGCACCGTCGAGCAGCAGCCGCTCGACATACGGGGCGTAACGCGCCCGGGTGTACATCCGCCAACCGCCGGCGGCCTCGCGCAGGTCGATGCCACTGTCCCGGGCGGCGAAGTCTTCCGCCATCAGGCGCAGTTTGGCCATCACCCGATAGGCGGGCTGCTCGGTCGCCGAGGCAAGCGCATCCACCGTCACCGGGGTGTCCACCACCAACAGCAGCGCTTCCAGCACGGCCCCCAGCTCACCGTCTTCGAGCTCGGGAACCGTCGCCACATCGATGCCCAGGTCATCTCCGACCGGGTTCACATCACCCGGGGCATCATCGGACCGCTCTCCGGAATCGGAGATCTCGTCAGTCATTGTTCTCGCTATTCTTCCGCATCAGCGGTGGCCAGATGTTCGCTGGTCGGCCGATCTCCGGTCCACGAAACCTGGAGCACTCCAAGCGGTTCTGGTTGCTCGAATGCTACCGCCTTGGCTCGGAACAGTTCGAGCAGCGCCAGGAAGCGGCCGACGATCTGCAGTCCGTCGGTGCACTCTGCCACGAGGTCGGCGAAAGTTGCCCATTCGCCGATCCCGCGCTGTTCGAGCAGGGCGATGATCCGGTGGGCCTGCTCAGGCACCGACACCTTGGGCGCATGGATGTGGTCGGTGCCGACCGTCGGCACCGGGCGCGGGGTGAGGGCGGCGGCAGCGATCTCGGCGAATTTGCCGGCGTCGACGCCGAGCATCACCTCGGGCAGCAGGTCGGAGTATCGGTCTTCCAGGGATACCGCCCGCGGGTAGCTGCGCAGCGCCGCGGCCTCCAGTTCGGCGAACATCATCGCGACGTGTTTGAACGCGCGGTACTGCAGTAGCCGCGCGAACAACAGGTCGCGGACCTCGAGAAGCGCGAGATCCTCCTCGTCGTGCACCTCGCCCGACGGCAGCAGCCGGGCCGCCTTCAGATCCAGCAGGGTGGCCGCGATCACCAGGAACGTCGTGGTCTCGTCGAGCTCGAGGCGGGCGCCGATCTCCTTGGTGTACGCGATGAAATCGTCGGTGACCTGGTGCAATGCCACCTCGGTGACGTCGAGGCGGTGCGCGAAGATCAGCTGCAGCAGCAGATCGAACGGGCCCTCGAAGTTGGTGAGCCGAACCTGGAAGCGGTTCTGCTGCTCACCGGCGGTCGACTCATCCCCGACGGCGGCAGCTGGTTCTGCTGGATCGCCGGTCGGAGTGGCCGGGGTGTTCAGGACATCGTTCACGCGCCGAACCGGTCGATGACTTCGCGCGCCAGCGATCGGTAGGCCACCGCACCGCCGGACTTTGGTGCCCAGGTGGTGATCGGTTCCCCGGCCACGCTGGTCTCCGGGAACCGCACGGTCCGGGTGATCACGGTGTCGAACACCAGGTCGCCGAATCGTTCCACGACGCGGGCCATGACCTCGCGCGCGTTCACCGTGCGTGGGTCGTACCGGGTGACCAAGATGCCGCTGATGGACAGTTTCGGGTTGAGCCGGTCGTGCACCTTGTCCACGGTGTCGGTGAGCAGCGCCAGCCCGCGCAGCGAGAAGTACTCGCATTCGGTGGGGATGATCACACCGTCGGCGCAGGCCAATCCGTTGACCGTGAGCAGGCCCAGCGACGGCTGGCAATCGATCAGCACGTAGTCGTAGCGGTCCAGCACCGGGTACAGGGCCCGGGCCAGTGACTGTTCGCGGCCGACCTCGTTGACCAGTTGGATCTCGGCAGCCGACAGGTCGATGTTGCTGGGCACCAGGTCCATGCCGCTGACCCGGGTCTTGATCACCACGTCGTCGATCGACACCCGCGGTTCGACCAGAAGGTTGTGCACGGTGTGCTCGAGTTCGTAGTGCGGCACCCCGAGGCCGGCCGACAGTGCGCCCTGCGGGTCCAGGTCGACCAGCAGTACCCGGCGGCCGTACTCGGCCAGGCTGGCGCCCAGGTTGATGGTCGAGGTGGTCTTGCCGACCCCGCCCTTCTGATTGCACATCGCGATGACCTTGGCCGGACCGTGGGTCGAACGCGGTGGCGGTTCGGGAATGTCGCGCGGTGGCCGCCCCGTCAGGCCGAGTTCGGGCGTGTTGTGTTCGAAGAGGCCGTCGTGTGCGCTGTCGTCGTTCATACCCGACCACCGCTGGTCAGGCATCCCGCAGTATTCGCGCACATCCCGGCAAGTTTAACGTCGGTACGCAGCCTCGACGGGCAGACCCGCGGGCAATCAGACGCATATGGTGTGCGTCATGAGTCTCAAACAGCGCCTGCCGCTGTTGCGGTGGTCGTTCATCCGGATGGGAATCGGCGCCAGAAACTTCGCTCGCACCGGGCAGTGGGGCGACGGGCGGGAGGCCGCGGCTGCGGACTACGTCGAGGCCAATGCCCGCGCAGGCGACCTCGACGACGTCATCGCCACCATCGACAAGTTCGCCTACGAGAAGTCGTTTCTGATCAACGTCGGCGATGAGAAGGGCGCCCTGCTCGACGCGGCGGTGATCCGTGCCAATCCCCGGCTGGCTCTCGAGTTGGGCACCTACTGCGGATACGGGGCGATGCGCATCGCCCGCGCCGCGCCAGTGGCCCGAGTGTTCTCGGTCGAGTTCTCCCCCACCAATGCCGACATCGCGCGACGCATCTGGGCACACGCCGGGGTGGCCGACCGGATCACGTGCGTGGTCGGCACGATCGGTGACGGTGGGCGCACGCTCGACGCGCTCGCGGCCCACGGGTTCGACACCGGCGAGCTGGATTTCGTGTTCCTCGACCACGACAAGAACGCCTACCTGACCGATCTGCAGAGCCTGCTGGACCGCGGCTGGTTGCACCGGGGCTCGATCGTGGTCGCCGACAACGTGAAGCTGCCGGGGGCACCGAAATACCTGGCCTACATGCAGGAGCAACAGGGCTCGCGCTGGGACACCACACACCACAAGACACACGCCGAATACCAGACCCTGCTGCCCGACCTGGTGCTGGAGTCGGAGTACCTGGGCGGCTAACGCGCCCGCGGGTGCGCGCCCGCCCAGACCTCGCGCAGCGTGTGCACGGTGACCATGGTGTAGATCTGCGTGGTGGTCACCGAGGCGTGGCCGAGCAGTTCCTGCACCACACGCACGTCGGCGCCGCCGTCGAGCAGGTGGGTCGCGAACGAGTGCCGCAGTGTGTGGGGCGAGACCGCCGAGGTGATGCCGGCCCGTGCCGCCGCATCCTGCAGCACCTGCCAGGCACTCTGCCGCGACAACCGCCCACCGCGGGCGTTCAGGAAGATCCCCGGCGTGCCCCGGCCGCGGCGGGCCAGGTCCGGTCGCCCCCGCACCAGATAGGCGTCGAGTGCGCTGACGGCGGGACGGCCGATGGGAACCAGCCGCTGCTTGCCGCCTTTGCCGTGCAGAAGCACCGAGCGCGCCTGGGTGTCGATGTCATCGACGTCGAGTCCCACGGCTTCCGAGATTCGGGCTCCGGTGGAGTACAACAACTCCAGAAGCGCGCGATTACGCAGCGTCAGCGGACCGTCGGCCTCGCTGTCTCCGCCGGCGGCCTCGAGCAACGCGACGACCTCGTCGAGGGTGAGGCTCTTGGGCAGCCTCCGGCTCGGAGTCGGCGGTTTCACCCCGCGTGCGACATCGTTTTCGGTCATGCCCTCGGCGGTGGCGAACCGGTGCAGGCCCCGGACCGCGACGACCGCCCTGGCCGCCGAGACCGCCGACAGCGCAGCCACTCCCGTTTCGGGATCACCGCGGCGCAGTGCGATCAGAAAGTCGCTGACGTCGGTCTCGGCCACCTTGGCCAGATCGTCGATTCCCCGCCTGCTCAGGTGCTCGGCGTAGCGGCGCAGGTCGCGTCGGTACGAACTCAAGGTGTTGGCCGCCACGCCCCGCTCGATCGTCAGGTGATCGAGGTAGCCCCGGAACTGGTCGTCGAGGGCCGAGCGGAGCGGGGCCGGCGTGGTCATGACAGGCCTTTTCGCCGCCTGAACGCGCTCGGCCGGTCGACCCACTCAGCCTCGACCGGCCGTAGCGATTCGGCTCCGGTCATTGCCTGCGCCGCCAGAATGCCCGCCACCGCAATACCGTTCACGATTTCGCCGGAGAACACCTGCCGGACGGCTTCCTTGAGCGGTATCCGCTCGACCACCATGTCGGCTTCCTCGTGCTCGGGTTCAGGCCGCCCGATGTCGGTCAGGCCGGTGGCCAGGAAGATCCGCACGCTCTCGTCGGAGAACCCTGGTGTCGAGTCGAGATCCACCAGCACCCGCCATTGCTCGGCCGCCAGGCCGACCTCTTCGGCGAGTTCGCGGGCCGCGGTTACCTCGGGCCGTTCCCCGCCGAGGTCGAGCAGGCCCGCGGGTAGCTCCCAGAGCCGACGGCCCAGCGGGTGCCGGTACTGGTACACCAGCACCACGTTGCCGTCTTCGTCGAGGGCCACCACGGCCACCGCGCCGTAGTGCTCTACGACCTCGCGCCGGGCCGAACCACCGCCGGGCATGCTGACCTCGTCCGCCCGCAGCGCGAAAATGCTTCCCACATAGACGGTTTCACTGGCCAGCGTCTCGTACTCGTGTTCAGCCAAGAGATGCGGCTTCGGATTCGTCCACCGGGCTCTCGCCGTTGTCGGCCTCCTCGGCGAAATGCTCGGGAAGATCCATGCCGGGCAAGCGCTCCTCGGCCTTGTAGTCCAGCGCCGCACCGATGAACGCCGCGAACAGCGGGTGCGGTTGAGTGGGCCGGCTCTTGAGCTCGGGATGCGCCTGCGTTCCGACCAGGAACGGGTGGACCTTCGCGTCGTACTCGACGAACTCCACCAGGTGCCCATCGGGCGAGGTACCGCTGAACCGCAGCCCGCTCTCGGCGATCCGATCCCGGTAGGAGTTGTTGACCTCGTAGCGGTGTCGATGCCGCTCGGACACCTCGGTGGCCTGATATGCCTCCGCCACAATCGATCCCGATTCGAGCACGGCGGGATACGCACCCAGTCGCATGGTGCCGCCCAGATCCGCCTCGCCGGCGACGGCGTCCTCCTGATCGGCCATCGTGGAGATCACCGGATCCGATGTCTTCGGGTCGAACTCGGCCGAGTTGGCGCCGGTGATCCCGACCGACCGGGCCGCTTCGATCACGATGCACTGAAGTCCCAGACACAATCCCAGCACCGGCAGGCCGCGCTTGCGGGCGAAGGAGATGGCGCCGAGCTTGCCCTCGATGCCGCGGATACCGAACCCGCCGGGGATCAGGACGCCGTCGACATCTGAGAGCGCGGCCGCCGCACCGGCGTCGGTCTCGCAGTCATCGGAGGCGACCCATCGGATCTCCACCTTGGCCCGGTGCTTGAAACCGCCGGCCCGCAGTGCCTCAGCCACCGAAAGGTATGCATCGGAGAGGTCGATGTACTTGCCCACCAACGCGATTCGAACGGTTTCCTGCGGCTCGTGCACCCGGCGCAGCAGATCATCCCACTCCGACCAGTCCACGTCCCGGAAGGGCAGGTTCAGCCGGCGCACCACGTAGGCGTCGAGTTCCTCGCGGTGCAGCACCTTGGGGATGTCGTAGATGGACGGTGCGTCCGGGGTGGAGATGACACCGTCGACGTCGACGTCGCACATCAGCGCGATCTTGTTCTTGAGCGGTTCGGGAACATCGCGGTCACACCGCAAGATCAGCGCGTCCGGCGTGATACCGATGCTGCGCAGCGCGGCCACCGAGTGTTGGGTGGGCTTGGTCTTGAGCTCACCGGAGGGAGCCAGGTAGGGCACCAGCGACACGTGCAGGAAGAAGCAGTTCTCCCGGCCGACCTCGTGGCGCACCTGGCGCGCGGCCTCCAGGAACGGCAGTGACTCGATATCGCCTACCGTGCCACCGACTTCGGTGATCACGACGTCAGGGCGGTGGCCGGCGGCGTCCGGCGCGGCCATCGCCAGGATGCGACTCTTGATCTCGTCGGTGATGTGCGGAATCACCTGCACGGTATCGCCCAGGTACTCGCCGCGGCGTTCCTTAGCGATCACCGACGAGTAGACCTGACCGGTGGTCACGTTGGCCGACTGCGACAGGTTGCGGTCCAGGAACCGCTCGTAATGGCCGACGTCGAGATCGGTCTCGGCACCGTCCTCGGTGACGAACACCTCGCCGTGCTGGAACGGGTTCATGGTGCCCGGATCCACATTCAGATAGGGATCGAGTTTCTGCATCGTCACCTGCAGCCCCCGCGCGGTGAGCAACTGACCGAGGCTTGAGGCGGTCAGCCCCTTACCCAGGGAAGACACCACACCACCGGTGACGAAGAGGTGTTTGGTGGCGGTGTGCGGGTGCTTGCGTAAGGCGGGCAAAAGCATCCTCCGTGACGACGGGCAGGGGAATCGTGAAAGAAGCTGTGGCCTGCCGACCCACGGAAGTTCACCTTAACACCGACACCGACAAGCCGTCGCTGGCGCGCCGCCGGCGGCAGCGGGAAAACCCCGGCTATTGCGGGACGGTTACCGAGGCCGCACCTTGCCCGGTCCCGTACTTGCCGGCCTTGCCGCCGCCGACGAGGTCGGCCAGCGCCAGCACCGCAGTGATCTGCCCGGCACTGGAATCGGCGTCGTCCACGGTGCTGACGGCAGCCGCCAAACCGGCATCTGACCTGGCCACGGCCACCGCGCCGGTCCCAGAAGCCGACCCCGACCGCCCGGCGAGCACGGTGCCGGCGCCGTGCGGCGCGAGTCCGGCCGCGAACCGGGCCACGGTGGCACCCCGGTTGCCCCCGTCGACGCCGAATCCGCCGCCGGTGATGATCAGTGCGGTGTCGGCCGCACCGATGTGTGGATCGTCATAAGTCAGGAAGCCGGTGTCACGCAAGGCGGCGAGCACGGTCTGCCGCTGGGTGTCGTCCACGGGGGCCGCAGCCGGATTCCGGTCGATCAACAGCGTGATTCCCAGCAGGTCGCCGGCTTGTGACCCCTGGTCCACCGCCGCGGTGCTCAGTTGCCTACCGGCGGGCACGATCGGTGAGTTGACCACCGAAAGCAGTTTGTCCGCAGAATTCGCCTCGACGAACTCGCTGGTGAGCGAGACGTTGCCGGTCACCGTCCCGCCCGCGTCGCGGATGAACCGCGACACCGCATCGACGTCACCATCGACGGCGTCGGGCGTGCGAAACAGCACCACCGACTTGTCCTTCAACGCGTCGCGTACCATGCGGGGCGCCATCTGGGCGTCGAATTCACCTGCGGCATTGAGCTTTTCGTTCAGAGCGTTCTTGTCCTCGGTGAGGGTCTCGATCTGGTGCTGCAGATCCAACTTGTCGTCACGAAGGCCCGACAGCACGGTGTTCGAAAGCAGACCCGATCCGAGGGCCACCCCGATCGCCAGCGCCAGGAAGACCGCCGCCAGCGAGATGGCATGGGCACGTAGCGTGATCACAGCTCACCGACCTGTTCAGCTGACGAGGTTCTGGACCCAGAGGGTGAAACGGTTCCAGTATTCGACGACCCAGTCGAGCACAGCACCGTCGGCCCGGGAGACCCACAAGGCGACGACGACCGCGACGAGCATCGCCAGCACCAACAAGGCGATCGCACCGCCGGACACCCGACTGCGGTACAGGGTCGCCACCGCCTTGGCATCGACGAGCTTCTCCCCCACCTTCAGCCGGGTCAGGAAGGTCGACGGGTTGCTGCGCTGGCGCGAGCGGTCGAAGAACTCCTCGATCGAAGCGGTGTGACCGACCGTGACGATCAGTGACGCGCCGTGGTGATCGCAGAGCAAGAGCGCCAGATCCGCCGCCGACCCGGCAGCCGGGAAGGTCATCGCCCCGACTCCGAGGTCCTGGATGCGCTCCAGACCCGCGGCGTGCCCGTCGGCGTCGGCCGGCAGCACCACCTGGGCGCCGCACCGCAGCACCTCGACGCTCATCTTGTCCGGGTCGCCGACGATGAGCGCGGGCCGGTGGCCGGCCTTGCGCAGCACGTCGGCGCCGGCCCCGACGCCGACCAGCACGGGCTGGTACTCCTTGATGAACGGTTTGAGCGCCTTGAGGTCGTCGGCGGCGTTGGGCTCCTCGGCCACGATCACCACATGCCTGCGGTGCAGGTCCACGTCGATGTTCGGGATTCCGATGCCGTCGATGAGCAGCGGGCTCTCGCTGCGGATGAACTCGATGGTGTTGCCCGCGAATGCCTCCAGATGCGCCACCAGACCGCTCTTGGCGTCATGCATGAGCTCGTGGATCTCTTGATCGTTGCGCTCGGTGCCCAGCGCGATGCGCCGATCACCGGAGTAGACGCCGCCGTTGTTCAGCCGGATCCGCGCCCCGTCCTTGATCTTCTTGAAGATCTCCGGCCCGGCCTCGTCGATGAGCACCACACCGTTGGCCACGAGCACCTCTGGCCCCAAGTTCGGGTAGCGCCCGGAGATGGACGGTGAAGCGTTGACGACGCCGGCGATCTGGGCCTCGACCAGCGCGTCAGCGGTGATCCGGTCGAGATCCTGGGCGTCGAGAACCACGATGTCGCCGGGGCCGATGCGACGCAGCAGCCGATCGATGTCGCGGTCCACTCGAGCAGTGCCGGTCACTCCCGGACGAGAATTGGCATTGCGGGTGAGCAGCGTGGCCATCTTCATGCGCCGATTCTGTCGGGCATCGCCGGTCAGGGGGCGGAGGCGCGCCGTAACACCAGCCTCACAAGTTGGCTTTAGTCACATCAGTAACAGCAGTCCGGTCTCAATCGTGCTTCGCCGCATAATGTCGTGCGGCCTTCGCCCGGTTGCCGCAAGTGGCCATCGAGTGCCACCGCCGGGCGCCGTTTTTCGAGGTGTCGTGAAACCACAGGATGCAGCGCGGATGTGCGCATTTCTTGATCCGATCGGGCGCCTCGCCCACCAACCGCAGCAAATCTTCGGCGGCCAGCCATCCGGCCAGCCATTGCGGCTGCGCCACCTCGACAGCCTCCGCGGGCCCCGATGCCGTGAGTGTGCGCCGAATCCGACCTTGTTCCAGCACCTCGTTGACCTCGTCGACGGAACCGGCTTCGAGGGCCCGCAGGATCGCCTCACGGGCGGACATCAGCGCGATCCGCGACTCCTCGTCCGCCGCGCAGCGATCCGGCAGACCATTGGCCAGCAACCAGCACCGCAGGCCCTCGACGTCAGAAAGCAGGTCCTGCGGCCCATCCGCCGACATCCACCGGGTGTTCAGCAGATCCAGCGCGAGGGGTTCGCCGACATGCGGTCGCGGATCACGCATACCTGAGGGTAACCAGGCCCCCGTACCCGCAAGGACCACGCGCCGACGTAACCATCAAAAATAGGTTAGATGGTTGACGCGGCGCCGCACCCCGGCCTAACCTTCTTTAGCAATTACATCGGTTAGGCCAATCAGGAGGATCGCATGACCGGGACCACCACGCCCCAGCTCGCCACCGGACACGTCGGCATCAACGTCACCGATCTGGACCGCTCCGTGGACTTCTACCGAAACGCGTTGGGTTTCGAACCGCTCGCAGTCAACACCGAGGGTGGACACCGGTACGCCTTCCTCGGCACGAACGGGACACTGCGGCTCACCCTCTGGCAGCAGAGCAACGGCCGGTTCTCCACGGAAACACCCGGCCTGCACCACCTTTCGTTCGAGGCGGCCAGCCTCGACGAGGTGCGGACCGTGGAGGCGGCCCTGAAGGTGCTGGGCACGCAGTTCGCGCACGACGGCGTCGTCGCCCACGGCGAGTCAACCGCCTCCGGCGGCATCTTCTTCACCGACCCGGACGGGACCCGGCTCGAGGTGTACGCACCGAACGGGGCACAGGACGCTCCCGCGCCCAGCGGAACCGCCCCCACCTGCGGATTCTTCTGACCGGAACAGGTGAACATGTATCACTCGGGTGAGTTGGCGGTGCAGCGGCGCATGGGGCAGGAAGCCATCGCCACCCGCGTCGGTCGCATGATCCGCACCGAAGTTCCCGCGGCCGGCGCTGAGTTCCTCGCCGAGCAGCCGATGATCGTGATCGCCACGACCGACGACGATGGCCGGCTGTGGACCAGCTTGATCACTGGTCCACCCGGCTTCGTCCACGCCGACGACCCGCGCACGATCCTGCTCGACGCGCTGCCCGCCCCGGGCGACCCGGTCCGCGATTCGCTGCGCGGCGATCAGCAGATCGGCATGATCGCCATCGAGCCGCAGACCCGGCGCCGCATGCGGATCAACGGCACCGCCGAGCCGGTGGGGACCGGCCTGCGGATCGACCCCGGCCAGGTCTATTCGAACTGCCCGAAGTACATCTCGCGCCGCCACGTCGCCGAGGTCCGGCCCACAATGGAGCGGCCCGCCGTGCACCGCGGCCAGGTGCTGACCGAGCGACAGCAGGCGGTCGTCACCAGCGCTGACGCCTTCTTCATCGGTTCGGCCGACGCGGCGGGCAATGCCGACGCATCACACCGGGGCGGGAATCCGGGGTTTCTGCGGGTGCTCTCGCCCCGGCAGCTACGTTGGCCTGACTACCGCGGGAATTCGATGTTCATGACGCTGGGCAACATCGACGTGAATCCACGGTGCGGGCTGCTGGTGGTCGACTGGGCTTCGGGATCGACGATCCAGCTCACCGGGACCGCCGAAATCAACTGGGATGAAGCCGATTCCAGTGCCGGCACCCAGTGCGCAGTCGACTTCACGATCGGCGAGGTCGTGGAAATGAGCCACCTCAGCCCACTGCGATGGACCACCGCCGAACCGTCCCCGGCCAACCCGCCACTGGCCGACGGGAGCTAGGGCGTGCTGCGCTCCTGCTGGGCAGCCTCCAACAGCTCCCTGGCGTGTGCCCGGCCACTGTCGGACTCCCCCAGCCCGGCCAGCATCCGGGCCAATTCGGCGACCCGGTCCTCATCGTCGATGCGGCGCACGCCGCTGGATTTGGCACGACCGTTACCGCTGTCGACCACGATATGGGCATCGGCGAACGCCGCGACCTGAGGCAGGTGCGTCACCACGATGACCTGATGAGTACGGGCCAACCTGGCAAGTCGGCGGCCGATCTGCACCGCGGCCCTACCGCCGACCCCGGCGTCGACCTCGTCGAACACCATCGTGGTTCCCGCCGTCGACGCCGACAACACCACCTCGAGAGCCAGCATCACGCGGGACAGTTCACCACCGGAGGCGCTCTTGGCCAGCGGCAGCACATCGGCGCCCCGGTGGGCCGTGAAACCGAACTCGACCGCGTCCACCCCGTCATGGCCGGCATGCAACACCGCGCCGTCGGGCATGGTCACCGGCGCGGAATCATCGGCCCGCGCCTGCATGGGCATGACGCCGATGGTGAACACCGCATTGGCCATGGCCAGTCCGGCCAATTCCGCGGTCACCGCCTTGGCCAGCCCCTTGGCGGCCTTGGACCGGGCTTTGGTGAGTTCGCCTGCCGCCGCGACCAATTGGGCCTCGAGCTCGACAACCTTGCGGTCCAGGGCAGCCAGGCTCTCCTCGGACACGTCAAGCTGCGCCAACCGTTCGGCGGCGTCGCGGGACCATTCCAAAACCCCGTCGACGTCGGCGGCGTACTTGCGGGTGAGCGTACGCAGCTCGGCCTGCCGCGCCAGCTTGGTCTCCAAAGTGCTGGCATCGCTGGGCAATTCGGACAGATAGTCGCCGAGCTCGCCGGAGACGTCACCGATCACCGCCATCGCCTCGGCCAGCCGCGCGGCCAGTGCCTGCAACGCCGAGTCGTCGGTGGACTCCAGCGCCGCCTGCGCCCGGCCCACACTGTCGGCCGCCGACGTGGACTCGGGAGTGGGCTCGTCGAGTTCCCCGGCCAGCGCGAACCGAGCGCTCTGCGCGGCCTCGCGCAGCGCATCGAGTTCCGACAGCCGACGGATATCGGCAATGATCGCTTCGTCCTCACCAGGTTGCGGTGCGACCGCGTCGATCTCCTGGATGCCGAAGCTCAGCCGGTCGGCCTCCAGGGTCAGTTCCCGGGCCCGCCGACGCCGGTCGGTCAGGTCACGACGCGCCGTCAGCCATTCGTCGCGGATGCTCCGGTAGCGGGCCAGCGGCTTGTCCACCTCGGCGAAACGGTCCAGGGCCGCGCGCTGCTCATCCGGGCGCATCAACCGCAGTTGATCGTTCTGGCCGTGCAGCGTCAACACCTGGGCGGTGAAGTTGCTCAAAGACTTGGCAGGCACGCTCCGCCCGCCCAGATAGGCTCGCGACGGCCCGGCCCGGCTGACCGAGCGGGCTGCGATCACGCTGCCGTCGTCATCACGCTCGGCGCCCGAGGATTCCAGCAGCTCCTCGACCCGTCCGGTCACGTCCTCACCGAGTTCGATTGTGCTGAAACGGCCTTCCACCACCGCACGGTCCGAGCCCGAACGCACCCTCGTCGCATCCGCACGTGCCCCGCCGAGCAGGTGCAGGCTGGTCACCACCATCGTCTTACCGGTACCGGTCTCGCCGGTCAGAACGGTCAAACCGCGGTCGAACTCCGCAGTGGCAGCACTGATCGCGCCCAATGACTCGATACGAATCTCTGACAGCACAGGTATCTACTGTCCCCGCCATCCGGTGACCGGCAACCGGAACTTACGCACCAGCCGATCGGTGAACGGTGCCGAGTCCAGCCGTACCCATTTCAGCGGGGTGCCGCAGCGGGTCACTTCCAGCCGGCCGCCGGCCGGCACCACCATCTCGCGGCGCCCATCGCAGAACACCAGGGCATCGTTGCCGCTCGCCTCGATCTCGATCGCGATACTGGCCAACGGACTCGTCACCATCGGACGTGCGAACAACGCGTGTGCATTGTTGGGCACCACCAGAATCGCTTCCAAGTCCGGCCAGAGCACCGGGCCGCCCGCCGAGAACGCGTAGGCCGTGGATCCCGTCGGCGTCGACACGAGCACCCCATCGCAGCCGAACGACGACACCGGGCGGCCGTCCACCTCCAACACCACGCCGAGCACCCCGAGCCGAGGCCCCTTCTCCAGGCTGGCCTCGTTGAGCGCCCAGCCCCGGTTGACGACATCGGCGCCCACCCGCACCGCGACGTCCAGGGTCATCCGTTCCTCGATGCGGTAATCGCGGTCGATGACGCGCTCGAGGACATGGTCGATGGCCTCGGCCTCGGCCTCGGCGAGGAATCCGATCCGGCCCAGATTGACGCCCAGCACCGGGATCTCGACGTTGCGTGCGAGCTCAGCCGCACGTAGGAACGTGCCATCCCCGCCGAGCACCAGCACCAGCTCGCACCCTTCGGCGGCACGCTCATCTGCGTCGACCACCTCGATATCCACGCCGAGCGCGCGCATATCGTCGGGCGCCAGATGCAGCGGACCCCGGTCCACGGCCTCGGCCGAGAGCACCTTCAGACCAATACCGTTGTCCCCGAGCACCTTTTCCACTCGCCGGGCAACCTCGGTCGCTTCGTCGCGGCCAGTGTGTACCACCAGCAGGATCGTGCGTTCTTGAGTCATTGCGGCCCCTCCTCGACCGCCTGCCGAACCGCTTGCTCAAGCGACCCGCCGTCCAGCCGACGGTCGCCTTGGGCACGCAGGTGCAGGAAGTACTCGACATTGCCCGATGGTCCGGGAAGCGGGCTGGCCGTCACATCGACAGCATGCCACTGCAAGGCCGCTGCCTTGCGGGCGACCGTGCAGACCGCGTCGATGCGCAACTCCGGATCGGACACCACACCGCCCGCCCCGACACGATCCTTGCCGACCTCGAACTGCGGTTTCACCATCGGGACGATATCGGCGTCGGCGGCCGCGCAAGCCGTCAGCGCGGGCAGTACGGTGGCCAACGAGATGAACGACAGATCGGCCACGATCAGCTGCACCGGCCCGCCGATCGCGTCCGGCGTCAGCTCCCGAACATTGGTGCGTTCCAGCACGTGTACTCGCTCGTCCGAACGCAGCGGCCAGGCCAGCTGGCCGTAACCCACGTCGGCGGCCACCACCTCGGCGGCGCCGCGGTCGAGCAGCACCTCGGTGAAGCCTCCGGTGGAAGCGCCTGCGTCAAGGCAGCGTCTCCCCTCGACGGCGACGTCGAATGCGTCCAGCGCACCGATCAGCTTGTGAGCCCCTCGTGACACCCAGGAGCGTTCCGCTGAGGCAATCACGGTGATGTTGGTGTCGGGGGCGACCGCGGTCGCCGGTTTGGCCGCCGGCATGCCGTCGATCCGCACCCGGCCGGCTTCGATCAATTCGGCCGCCTGCTGGCGAGACCGGGCCAGGCCCCGTCGCACCAGCTCGGCATCAACGCGAGCGCGCCGCGCCACCGGCGCTCACCGTTCTGTCGCCTGCGGTCCGCTCGCTTGCCCCCTGTCGACGGATTCGAGGGCAGCCACCAGCAGATCGTGGGCCTGCTCGAGCCGCGCGGCCACCACGTCGATGTCCATCCCCTCAAGCGCGGACGGGTCCTCCGCCGGGTCGGGGACGCCTGCCAGCACTTCTGCGACCTGGGCACGCAATTGGTCTGGATCGGTAGTCATAGCGATACTCACGCTAGTCGATCGGGGCCGACAGCAACGACCACCGTTGCAGCGCCTGGCGCGCTGTGTCGTCACCGGCGCACACCATCAGAGCGCGCTGCCCCAGGCTCGCGCCCCACACCGCGTGCGCGGTCGCCCGCACCACCGACAGGTCGTCATGGGGATCCTGACCCGTGGTGTGCACGGTGACCGTGTCGGTGTCGACGTCGATCTGCCAGGCCGGGCTGGGCCCGATACGCAGCGCGTCGGCGTCGGCGTGCAATCCCCGCAGGTCCGCAGCCAGGTAGCCGGGACGTTCCGCGGGGACGGCATGCACCGCCTCGCGCGCCGTGCTGACACCGGTGAGCACCATGAGGCTCGGCAGCCCGGCGGCAACGGCCCCCGCGATATCGGTGTCGAGCCGATCTCCCACCACGAGCGGGTTCACGAAGGTCCCTCGGCTCAACGCGTCGTTCATCAGCGTCGGTTGGGGCTTGCCCGCCACCATCGGTTCCTGCTGGGTGGCCACCCGCAACGCGGCCACCATCGAGCCATTGCCCGGCAGCAATCCGCGCTCGGAAGGCAGGGTCAGATCGACATTCGCCGCCACCCACAATGCCCCAGCCCGAATCGCCAGCGCAGCTTCTGCCAGATTCGGCCACGCGGTATCCGGCGAATGCCCCTGCACCACCGCGACCGGGCCTTCGTCGAATGTGCGGACCGGGCGCAACCCGGCGTTGCTCACCTCAGCGGCAAGCGCCTCCGTCCCGACAACGAGAACCGGTGCATCCGCCGGCAGATGAGCCGCCAGCAGGTGCGCCGCACTCTGCGCGCTGGTCACCACATCGTCGGGTATCGCGGCGAACCCGAGCTCACGCAAGTGTTCGGCGACCTGCTCGGGCGCGCGCGAAGCATTGTTGGTGACATAGAGGACCCGTGCGTCCAAACCGGCCAGGCTCTCAAGTGCGCCCACGGTCGGCTCGTGACCCCGAAATACCGTGCCATCGAGATCGAGCAGCAGGCAATCGTGTTCCCGCGCAAGCGTGGTCACGTCAGGAAAGCTCCGTGATCCGGTCTTCCGCGTCGGTGATGCCATCAGTGTCGGCCTGCTCAGCATGAACGAACCACTGCAACGCCTCATCGGTCCGACCGAGCGCCAGGAGCGTGGCGGCGTACACATAGAACAGCCGGGCCGATGTCGGGCCCACCTTGGTCGGGTCGAGCTGGGGTGTCGACAGGATCGCCAACGCCTGCTCCAGCTGACCGAGATCCGAACGGGCACCGGCAGTCACGATCCGCAGCTCCTCGGCATCGTCTCCGGTGAGCGCGGCGGCCTCGTCGCTGCGAGCCAATTCCAACGCCCGCTCTGGCCGCCCGACGCCGCGTTCGCAATCGGCGATCATCGGCAGCAGCACCGACTTGCTACCCATCCGACGGGCAGCGCGCAGCTCGGCTAGTGCCTGGGCCCAGTCGCCGCTGTGATAGGCCGCGATGCCGACAGCCTCGCGCACCACCGCGATCCGCCCGGCCCGGTTGCGGGCGGCGCGGGCATGGGCCAATGCCGCCTCGGGATCCTCGTCCAGGAGCTTGCCGGCCATCACGAGATGACGCGCGACGAAATCAGCGGTGGTTTTGTCCAGCGTCACCAGTTCCCGGCGCACGTCCGGGGCCAACTCCTTGGCCTCGACATCGGCGGGCAACTTCGGGCCGTCGTTTCTGGGTTCGGTGTCCTCGGTGGGCTGGGCCGGACGGGCCCGGCCAGGCCCGGAGTGGCGGGGCGCACTGGAACGTTGATCCCGGCCCCGCTGATCACGGGAGCGGTGGTGACCCGAATTGTTCGATGCGCGGTCGTTCGATGCACGCCGCGGACGACGCTCTGCGCCGCCTTGTCTGTCTCCGACCACGTGTGCCTTTCTACCTACTCTTCCCGCAAAGGATACTGGCAGCAGCCATGGCCGACATAATCTTGCCGGCGGCGCACCACCGATATCCACTCGGGCGCCCCGTGGAATATCGACTGAATGTCGAATTGGGGAAAGAGAATTCAAAACGAATCGCCCCCCACGTAAAACGTGGGGGGCGATCCTTAATTTGTGTTCGGCGGTGTCCTACTTTTCCACCCGTGTGGGTAGTATCATCGGCGCTGGCAGGCTTAGCTTCCGGGTTCGGGATGGGACCGGGCGTTTCCCTGCCGCTATGGACCGCCGTAACT